>JBBQUC010000040.1:0-14977 GCA_038212815.1 Cytophagales bacterium | reverse complement strand
CCAGAATCATGGTCTCGCCGTTTTGGGCGGTGTAGGGTTTCCAGGCGGGCAGGCCACCGCCGTTGGGATTGCCAGTTTTGACGAAACTCAAAAAGGAGTTGGCCATCTTTTCTGACAGCGAACGGGGTCGTTTGCCCCCGCCCGTGTGGGTCAGCATGAGGTCAGTGTTGTAGAACCAGAAACAAATATCATCGCAGTGGAACGCCCGCATCCGCCCATCGAAGAGCGGGGGTTGCCAGCCAAACCAGGCTACATAGACGGGTGCTTTTTGCTGGGAGACCTTCGCATCGGCGGTGGCAACGGCGTTTTTACGGTTAGAGACGATCAACGACCAAAGCTCGATGGGCCGCGCTTTGGGGAAGTTTTTGGCGTAGGCATCCACAATCTCGCCAGTCTTGTCGCCAAAGCGCAGTTTGATTTTTTCTTTCACCTCAGCCAGCGAAATAGACTCCAGCTTCGCATCGGTTCGGCTTGGGCTTTGCTCGTTAAATGTGGAGCAAATCAGCAGCGGAATGTTGGCCGAGAAGTGGTTGGGGTCGCTAAAAAAAGCACCTCCGTTTAGAGAGTCTCCATCAGCTACGGGCGAGAAGCCTCCGCGCTGGATGTTGAGCCGTTTGGCTTCGTCGGCCATTTTATCATTAGCCCGGTTGGCAATATCTATGTACTGCCGCCACGGAATCTGCTGTAGTTTGTCGATTTCACCGGGTTTCAGGCCAGCCTCTTCCATTACTTTCAGGCCCAGTTTCTCGGCATATTCTTTATTGGTGCCAGCCAGCGAACTCCCGCTCAGGGCTACTGCCTTATGAAATAATCCTTTCGCCGAAGGCATATTCATCAGGGTAGTCACTTTGGCTCCTCCGCCCGACTGCCCAATAATGGTTACGTTAGTGGGGTCTCCGCCAAAATTGGCAATGTTGTTTTTGACCCATTCGAGGGCCGCTACCATATCTAAGTTTCCCACGTTGCCAGAGACCGGATGACCCCCGGCGGCTTTCAGATGGGTGTAGCCCAGCGCGCCGAGTCGGTGATTGATCGAACAGAAAACCACATTGCCCAGCCGGGACAGGTTTTCGCCATGATAGCCGTCCTGTTCAATGCTGTTGCCATTGGTGAACCCACCCCCATGCAGCCAAACGATAACTGGGCGTTTTTGTCCATCTAAGGTGGGTGTCCAGACGTTTAGTTTCAGGCAGTCTTCCGACACATCGTCATAATTCCAGTGATCTACAAACGAGGCATACGTATTGGCATACCGCTTTTCCATAATTTGGGGGGCGGAGTTCCCCCACCAGAGCGTGGGCCGAATATCGGTCCAGGCCGTCGGTTTTTGGGGTGGCATAAACCGATTTTTCCCCGACGTATCCGCCCCGTAGGGAATGCCCAAAAACTGGTGAATGCCCCGCAGAATAAACCCCCGGACTTTACCATATTCGGTGTTGGCAATGGCAATGTTATCGCCCACAAACAGTATCTGATCGTCGCCCGTTGGCTTTTTTACGGCCTTGGGCGGGAGCGCGGCAGCACTAATAGCGGGAGGAGATACGCTCAAACCGGCCACGCCGACTCCAAGCGACTGCAAAAAATTTCGTCTCGATGGTTTCATGGTACAAGGGTAGTTAAGGGATAAAGAATACAGAAAATTCTATACGGTATAAAGGGAGACAATGGAGCGATTTTACTACTCTTAACCAACGCCATCAAAGCGGGCAGCGAGTCTCCATTGAAGCCAACGAACCTGGCAGGACGCTGAATTTTGTTCGGCTACTGGAAAACGCCAGCCGGTGGAACCTGAATTAATTGGTTGCCAGACTCATAATACCGGCTTCGGTAGCATCGACCCGGCTAAACTCGCCGGTTAGCTGCCCGTTTCGTATCACCAGAATCCGGTCGGAGATGGATAAGAGTTCGGGTAACTCACTTGAAATAATGAGAATGCCTTTTCCTTGTTGGGCTAACTGACGCAGCAGGGCATAAATTTCGGCCTTCGATCCAACGTCGATGCCGTGCGTCGGCTCATCCACAATCAGCACGTCGGGGTTGGTCAGCAGCCAACGGGCTAGCATCACTTTCTGCTGGTTACCACCGCTTAACGTATCAATAGATTGATGCACGGAGGGCGTTTTGATACCTAGCGTCTGTCGGAATTGGTCGGCAATGTCGGCCACGCGCCGGGGGCTAAACCAAAAACCGTTGCCGGGTGGTTTTGCGGCTACGATGTTCTGCGCCACCGACTGCCCAGCAAACAAGCCCAGTGCTTTCCGCTCTTCGGGCAAATACCCGATGCCCAGCTTCACGGCATCGGCGGGGTGCTGAATGTTGACAACTGCCCCTTTCAGGCTGATTTGGCCGCTTTTAAGAGAATCCGCCCCGAAAATAGCGCGGGCAATCTCCGTTCGACCCGCCCCAATCAGGCCCGCTAACCCCAAAATTTCGCCCCGGCGCAGCTCAAAACTAACATGCTGAAATCGCTCACCCGACAAGCCCGAAACTGATAGTAAAACCTCGTCGGTGGCTGCCGATTCCGTGTTGTCGCTGGTGAGGTCGCGGCCCACCATCAGCCGGATGAGTTTGTCGGGCGTTATTTCGGCAGTAGGGAATGTTCCCTGGTAGCGGCCATCTTTCAGCACTGAGACGCAGTCGGCGAGGGTGAAAATCTCGGCCAGTCGGTGCGACACATAGACGATGGCTTTACCCTGCGCCCGCAACTGCCGGAGCAACGTGAAGAGAGTCTGGGTTTCGCGTTCGGTGAGCGAGGCTGTGGGTTCATCCAACAACAAAATATCCGGCTTCTGCGATAAGGCTTTCGCAATCTCAACCATCTGTTTCTGGCCCGGCGACAGGTTGGCTACGCGGCTATTGGGGCGTATGTCGGTCAGGTTGAGCTGGTTCAGTAAAGCTTGCGAATCGGCCAGCAAGGTGCGGTATTTAATCAGGCCAAGGCGGTTATGGGCCTGTCGGTTGGCGAAGATGTTTTCGGCCACAGTCAGGCTATCCACCAAACTAAGTTGCTGATAAACAATGGCCATGCCGAGTTGTGTGGCCTCCGCCGGGCCGTTGATTACCACGGCCTTATTCCAAATCAATAGCTGCCCCGCGCTCGGCTGTATATTGCCGGTCAGGATGTTCAGAAGCGTACTTTTGCCCGCCCCATTCTCCCCGCAAAGCGCGTGAATTTCGCCGGGCTTTACGGTAAACGAAACGTTTTCGAGGGCCGTTACGCCAGGAAAGGTCTTGCTAATAGTTCGGAGTTCGAGCATGGTGATTGGGTGTATTTACAAGTGAATAACCACATTATCCCGCGCTGAATCATAGGCGGCATACACCAGTCGGATGGTTTCGAAATTATCGATGCCGGTGGTTTCGGCACCGCCCAGACCCCGCAAATCGTTGAGCAGGTTGCGGTTGCAATCCACAATTGACGCATGAACGACCGCATAAGCCGGGTCGGCCCAGGGGTAAACGGGGGGCGTGGCCACCTGCGTTTGGGTACGGTCCGGCGGTCCGGTTCGCTCCCCGGACTCGTTCCGGGTTGTTGTCCGAATGGCAAAATCACGATCCAGCACCACCGAACCCGCTGCCCCTTCGACCGTCACGAGCGTTTGCGGGAACACCTCATGCTCTCGAATTGAGGCATAGGACATGGTGACGGAACAAACCAGCCCGTTCTGCATCGTCATCAGCACATTGGCCACGTCTTCGCCCCGAATGGCTGGGTTTACGCGGGTGGTCTGACAATACAGCGACCGGGCTTCTCCAAACAAAAACCGACAAATATCGAGTACATGCGACCCAATATCGGTCAGGATAAACTGCTCTAAATGGGCCAGAAACGGCTGGTTGTCAAATACCGGAAAGGCCGAACAAAACGACACGGTTGCCTGGAACGGTTGGCCGATCACGCCCGAATCCAGTACCGTTTTGAGGTGCCGAATGGGAGCCTGCCAGCGGAAATTTTCGTGGATATACAACCGAACCCGTTCTCTTTCACACACTTCGACCATCTGCCGGGCATCGGCCAGAGTTGGCCCCATTGGTTTCTGGCAAATTACGTCGAGCTTGCGTTGGGCGGCTTTGGTGGTGAAATGCAGGTGCGTGCCTACGTCGGTAATGATGTCCACAAAATCGAGTTCGTCGGCGTGTCGGTCGAGCAGTTCGTCGATGTCGTCATAAACAAACGGTACGGTCGGCTGGCGTTCCGGAAACCGTTGAGCAAACACATCGGCACGGGAGCGGGTCCGGTTATACAGGGCTACTAACTCCACATGGTCAAGTTCGTGCCAGGCGGGTAGCTGGTAGTTGGCCCAAAAGCCCGTGCCAATCACCGCGAACTTTAATTTCTGCATGAATTTGTTTGATAAGTTAAAATAAACGTACCTTCGCACCCACCAATACTCTACTGTACTCTACTGGCAAATGTAGTGCGTTTACCCGGGAATAAAAACAGCCCAGCCCTACGCCTATGCATGACGTTACCATCGACCCGACTATCAATCAACCTAAGTATCAACAACTTATTGATGCCGTACTGACGGGTATTGAGCAGGGAACGCTAACGCTCGGTCAGCAACTCCCCTCCATTAGCGAGTTGGCCGGGCAGCAGGGAGTGGCCAAAGTGACTGTCACGAAGGCCTACGAAGTTCTCCGGCAGCGGGGCATTGTGTTGTCGCAACACGGCAAGGGTTTTTATGTGGCCTCCACCGATGTGCGTACTCCTCTGAATGTACTGGTGCTGTTCGATACGCTGAATGCCTATAAAGAAACACTTTATGACGCGCTGAAGGCCGCTTTACCCCCCGATGCAACCCTGAATGTGTATTTTCATCATTACAACCGGACACTGTTTGAGAGCCTGATTCGCCACAATGTGGGGCGCTATACTGCCTATGTGGTGATGCCCCACTTCAACGAAGATGTGTCGGAACTGGTGAGCCTGATTCCGGCGGATAAACTGCTATTGATCGACCAAACCATCCCCTCGCTTTCGGGGGAGTTTATGGCCGTTTACCAGGATTTTGAGCAGGATATTTACAACGCGCTGATAGCCGCTTTAACTCGGCTGCAGCAGTACAAAAAACTGACGATGGTGCTATCGAAAGACCATTTTCAATATGTTCCAGCGGGAACACTGGTGGGTTTTGATCGCTTTGGGCGGGAGAGTGGCATACCCTGTGCGTTGGTCGATAATTACACGGATGCGCTCGTGCAGCCCGGCGAAGCGTTTTTGCTCTTTGCCGAGCGCGACCTGATTGCTTTCATCAAACAGGTGCAACGGGCGGGCTGGCAACTGGGGCAGGGGGTGGGGCTGATTGCCTATGACGATACGCCCGTGAAAGAGATTTTAGCAGGTGGTATCACCGTGATTTCAACCGATTTTGCCCGTATGGGTCAAACAGCGGGCGAGTTGTTAACTAGCCGAACACGTGAAAAACGGGCTAATCCGGGCGGACTAATCCTGCGGCAATCGTTATGACCATGCAACTGGGTATCAGCAGCTACACCTATGGCTGGGCCGTTGGTGTGCCGGGCAAACGCCCGGAAAACCCGCTGGACGAGCAGGCATTGTTAGACCGGGTTAACACCTTTGGGCTGCGGGTTGTGCAAATTGGGGATAATTTACCGCTGCATGAATTGCCTGCCGACCGTTTGAACGCGCTGAGAAAACGACTTGATAGTGAATTGATTAGGCTTGAAATAGGGGCGCGAGGCTTGACAGAAGCGCACTTGCAGGGATACATTGGGTTGAGTTATAGACTGAACAGCCGCTTGCTTAGGTTTGTAATCGACGCGCCAGACTATGCGCCATCCGTTGACAAGGTCGTGAGTTTATTGCGGAACGCCTTGCCCGCGCTCGAACGGGCAAACCTCACGCTGGGCCTGGAAAACCATGACCGATTACTGGCCCGCGAATTTGCCGACATTGTGGA
Organism: Cytophagales bacterium; assembly: GCA_038212815.1. GTDB lineage: Bacteria > Bacteroidota > Bacteroidia > Cytophagales > Spirosomataceae > JBBQUC01. The sequence continues at coordinate 9,053 of JBBQUC010000040.1, read as the reverse complement.
GCGTGTGGGGAGTCCGAACGTGGGTATTTGTCTCGATTCGGTGAACTCGATGGGAGCGGGAGAGGGGCTGGTCGAAGTGGTCAATACGCTGGCCCCCTACACAGTAAACCTGCACCTGAAAGACTTTGGGATTCGGCGGTTGCCCCACCTGATGGGGTTCCAAATCGACGGGCGACCAGCCGGGCAGGGAATGCTCAATATCCCCTGGCTACTGGAGCAGGTTTCCCGGCACGGTCGATGCCAAACGGCCATTCTGGAGCAGTGGGTGGTTCCCGAAGCGACGCTGGCCGAAACCATCGCCAAAGAAGCGGGCTGGGCTGCGGAGAGTATGGATTATTTACAAACAATGAATAACCAATACCATGACTAAACTAGCGTTAGTGGGTGCAGGGGGCAAAATGGGGTGTCGCCTGACCGACAACTTTCTGAAACACCCGGAGTACGATGTTGCGTACCTCGAAATTGCCCCTGCTGGCCTCGAAAACCTCCGGCAACGGGGCGTATCGGTGAGCGAGCAGGGCATGGCCGTAGCCGAAGCCGACGTGGTTATTCTGGCCCTGCCCGATGTGGCCATTGGCAGCTTGTCGGCGACCATTATTCCTCACATGAAACCGGGGGCACTGGTGCTGACTCTCGACCCGGCCGCCCCGCTTGATGGGGTGATTGCCCACCGCGACGATCTGGGCTACGTGATTGCGCACCCATGCCATCCCTCTGTGTTCAACTGGGAGCCGACCGAACAGGCATTCCGCGATTTTTACGGCGGGATTTCGGCCAAACAATCCATTGTAGTGGCCCTCATGCACGGGTCGGAGGAACACTACGCACTGGGCGAAGCGGTGTCGCAGGCCATGTACGGGCCTATCGACAAGACCTACCGCATTACGCTCGAACAGATGGCCATGCTGGAACCGGCGATGGTGGAAACACTGGCTCAAACCTGTATGGAAGTGGTGAAAGAGGGTTTCGACCGGATTGTGGCCCTCGGCGTTCCCGAAGCAGCCGCCCGCGATTTTGTGTTGGGGCACCTCCGCATTCAGATGGCCGTGTTATTCAAAGAGGTCAACGGCACGTTTTCGGATGCGGCCTACAAGATCAGCAAACGGGCAAAGCCTATTCTGTTCCGGGAGGGCTGGCAACGTATTTTTGAGATGGACGACATCCGCGAACAGGTAAAAGACATCACCGCTAACCCAACTGCTCCATGAAAAAGATATCACTTTCTATCCTCTTCCTCGCTGTTTGTCTGCTTGTACAGGCACAGCCATCGGCGGCTACCGGCCCCCTGAAAGTGGCTGACAATAAACGCTATCTAGTGCGGCAGGACGGCAGTCCGTTTTTCTGGCTGGGCGATACGGCCTGGGAATTGTTCCACCGACTCAACCGCGAGGAGGCCGACAAGTACCTCAAACGCCGGGCCGAACAGGGGTTCACCGTCATTCAGGCGGTGGCCTTGGCCGAGTTCGATGGCCTGAAAGAACCGAATTCTTACGGCGAAACACCCCTGCTCAACAACGACCCTACCACCCCTAACGAGGGGTATTTTAAACACGTCGATTATATCATCGACAAGGCTGCGCAGTATGGGCTGATGATTGGATTGCTGCCCACTTGGGGCGATAAAGTGTTTAAGTCGGGTTGGGGGAAAGGCCCCGAAATTTTCAACCCTGCCAACGCCCGCGCCTATGGCCGTTTCGTGGGCGACCGCTATAAAAACCGGCCTAACATCATCTGGATTCTGGGCGGAGACCGTAACCCCCGCGACGGATCGCAGGACGTGGCCACCTGGCAGGCAATGGCCGAGGGGATTCAGGCGGCAGTGGGTGGCCCCGACAAGGCACTGATGTCGTTTCACCCGCAACCCAATGGCAATGGAGGGGGCGCGTCGCAGTGGTTTGGAGCTGATAGCTGGTTCGATTTCAATATGCACCAGAATGGGCATTGCCGGTTTACGCCCGTTTACGACCAGATTGCAGTGTCGTATAACCGCACCCCAACCAAGCCCACGATGGATGCGGAGCCTATTTATGAAGATCACCCGGTTTGTTTCAACGTGAAAGAGTTGGGCACCTCCAATGCTTTCGATGTGCGGCAGTTTGCTTATTTAGACCTCTTTGCGGGTGCCTTTGGTCATACCTACGGTTGCCACGACATCTGGCAAATGTATAGTAGTAGTCGCCCGGCGGTCAACGGCCCGCACCTGTATTGGCCTGAAGCAATGGAGTTGCCCGGCGCCAATCAGATGCAGTTTGTGAAGCGACTCCTCATGGCCCGGCCCATGCTCGACCGGGTACCCGATCAGTCGCTCATTGTCGAAAACAACCTCAACCCCGCCGACCGGATTCAGGCCACGCGGGGTCGCGATTATGCCTTTGTCTATACGTCGTCGGGGCTTCCGTTCACCGTTAATCCGGGCAAGATTTCAGGCAAGTTAGTCACGGCGAACTGGTTTGACCCGCGCACGGGCAAAACCAAACCCGCCCCAGTTTTCGCCAACCAGAAACCCCAGCTTTTCACCCCCCCCGATGTTGGCTATGGCCACGATTGGGTCTTGATTCTGGATGATTCAGCCAAAAACTATCCGTTGCCATGAAAACTGTCCTATTGAGTCTCACTCTCCTGCTGCCCGCCCTCGCGCTGGCGCAACCCAACCTGGTTCCACCCGCAACCCGCCTGCTTACGACCAGCATCCGCACTGGCGACACCGATGTTTTCTGGATCAACCCCGTCACGGGCGATGCGTTTAATATCACCAGAGCACCCGCTTCGGAGGAGCGTTACCCGGTTTGGTCGCCTGATGGCAAACAGGTTGTGTTTACGTCGAACCGGGGCAGTAAAGCACCCGTTGGCGACTCATTCACGGGTCCGTTTAATCTGTACATCGCCAACGCCGATGGCACCAACGTGCGGCAACTGACCAAACAGGCCCCACCGGCGGTTTATTATTTCCCAAGCTGGACGGCAGATGGTAAACAAATCTGGTTTAGCCTGGCCGACGATGCCCAAAAGAAAACCGTTATTGGCTACGTCTCGCCGGATGGCCGCACCTACAAAGAAGTTGCTGATGGCCGCGACGGAGCCATTTCTCCCGACGGTAAAACGATTGCGTTCACGAAACAGGTTGGCAAAGGCTATTGCCTGTTTGCGATGGATGCCGACGGAAAAAACGTGCGGCAACTCTCGCAGCACGAAGATGAAATTGGAGCCGTGGCACCAGCCTGGTCGTTCGATAGCAGGCAGATAGTGTATAGCGATCAGGTGGGCGATGGTCTCGAACTGTTTGTACATACCGTTGCCACAAAACAGAACCGGCAGCTAACCAAACTCGGCAAAATCAGCTCGTCGGCGGCCTGGTCGCCCGATGGCAAATTCATTACGTTTCGGGTGACGGAAGATGCGTACTGGCGCAACATCGAGGCCCGTGACAAAGCGTATCAGGACAAACGCCCCGATAAACGCCCCGTTTGGATCATCGGCACCGATGGCATCAACCCTCACGTTCTCGAAACCTTACGCTATCATTGCGCCATCGACGGAAGCCGGGCAGCCTGGTGGCCCGGCCATTAACCATGCGACACCTCCTACAGGAACGAACCTACTCCCTGACGATCACTATCTTACTGGTGGGCATTGGTGCGGCTGTGGCGTTTCCGCAAACCTTCCCCACCTTTGGCAACTGGAGTCAACTGCTGCTGAACCTGTCCATCGATACCATCGTGGCCGTCGGCATGATGCTTCTGCTGGTAGCGGGCGTTTTCGATTTGTCGGTGGGATCGGTGGTGGCATTTGCGGGCGGGTTGGCAGCCTACGTCCTGATTCAGTTAGGTTGGCCGGTGGGGGTGGGGATTGTGATAGCCCTGTTAGCCAGCGGCCTGATTGGAGCAGTGAATGGATATCTAATTGCTTATCAGGGCGTTAACCCCATGATTCAGACGCTGGCCATGATGGGCATTGTGCGCGGTGGAGCGTTGGTTATCAGCGGTTCTGGAATTCAGAATCTGCCTTACTGGTTCACGGCCATCAGCCAGTCGCGGTTGTTGGGGCTGCAGATGCCCGTTTGGTACATGCTACTGACGGTGGGCGTGTTTGCATTCCTGATGCACAAGACCATTTTTTTTAGACGCTATTACTACATCGGCGGCAACGAACGAGCAGCAGATTTGTCGGGGATTCGGGTTCGGCGAATGAAGTTGTACGGCTTCGTGTTAACCTCGTTGCTGGCGGGAGTGGCCGGTTTATTGTTGACCTCGCGGCTCGGAACGGCCTTGCCCACGGCGGGTCGGGGGCTGGAGTTACGGGTGATTACCGCCGTGATTCTGGGCGGAGCCAGTTTGTCGGGTGGACACGGAAAAATTGTGGGTGCCCTGCTTGGAGCTGTGTTCATGGGCCTGGTCAGCAATATTATGGTGCTGGCGCGGGTGTCGGGCTATTGGCAAGAAATCATTCTCGGCCTGATTCTGATCACAGCGGTTTGGACAGATATGGCCCTGCAAAAACGGCTTCGTTAACGCTTCATCCTGTATGAAAAACTCCCTCGTTTTACTGGCTCTTCTGCTCACTTCCTGCGAGTTGCCACCCCGGAATGCGACTACATCTATTAATCAACGGGCTGATGAACAGACAAATGCTTCGGGAGTAGACGAGGAATATGTGATGGTGACGACCGCCGTTACCATGCCCATGTATGTGAATCACGACCAGGCCACGTTCAAACGCTGGGGCAAAGCCCACAATGTGCGGGTGTCTATTCTCGGCCCCGCTGAATGGGATGTGCCCGCCCAAATCAACACTATCGAAGAGGTCATCGGCACCCGGCCATCGGGTCTGCTCATCAACGGCACTGACCCCGCCATCGCCCCCGTCATCAACAAAGCGGTGGCCGCTGGTATTCCAACGGTGGTTTATGATTCGGACATTCCAAACTCCCGGCGCGATGCTTTCCTGGGTACTGACTGGTACGAAATCGGCCGGATGCAAGGCGAAGAAATGGTGCGGCTGCTGGGTGGCAACCGAACCGGTGCCGCACCGGCGGACCGGCCGGAGCGACGGCCCGAAGGCAAAATCGCCTACATGGGTATCCTCGGCCTGACTAACATGGAAGCGGGCTTCCGGGGTCTGCTCGATGTGCTGAAAAAGTACCCTGGCATCGAAGTTGTTGGTAAGTTCGATGACAAGGCCAACGTGGAGGAAGCCGCCCGCATCACCGCCGACTTGCTCTCGGCCCATCCTGATTTGGCGGGTTTGTGCGGCTTCGATTCCAACTCCGGGCCGGGCATTGCATTGGCTGTTAAAGAAGCCCGGCGCGTAGGCAAGGTCAAAATCACCACCGTCGATTGGGAGCCGGAACACCTGCAATTGGTGCGCGAAGGGGTCATTCAGATGCTGGCAGGCCAAAAACGGGAACTCTTCACCTGGTACGGGGCGCAATTCCTCTACGACCGCGTTCACCAAACCAACCGGCTGTCGGCAAGCGACGGGCAAGCGGGCATCACCAACATCCCCACTTCAGTGAACACGGGTTTGCTCCGTATTACCAAAGAAAACGTCAACGAGTTCATCAATAAGTAAGGGGAATAAGGATCACATCATTGTTTATTGCTATCGACACTTGATGTTGATGCCCACCGGGTGGGGTCCTCGATAACCTTGCCTGCTTCCCCCGGAACTCAATGAGCAACAGGCCCGTGTGTTTTTTAAAAAACGTAGCAACGTAGTTCGGATACGCCAACTTTAGCAAGTAGGGCATCTCCGATACGGAGTCGGCGGTATACTTCGTCGAAGATGTGTTCCTGCACCAACTGGCTGGAGAAATGAGTTTATTTCTGGACAGGCATCTCAGAAAAAGCACATTTCGCCGTATTTTGCAGCCTACTTAAACCTTAACTTACTTGTATGAAGTCAAAAAACCTGGTTAGCCTGTCGGTGGCGGCCGTATTTGCGGTATTGGCCACAACGGGCCTGTTAATTTATTTTGGACAGGGTAACCACACCATCGAACACACTCATGCCTGGTTTGGCATTCTGTTCTTCTCGGCGGCAGTATTCCACATTGTTAACAACTGGTCTTCGCTGAAAAGCTATTCGAAAGACCGCAAAACGGGCAATATCCAGCGCGAACTCATTGTACCCAGCCTGATTGTCTTACTGTTTGTGGGCGGTATTGCGCTCGACTGGCCCGTGTTTAAAGACCTCGCCAACGCAGGTAAAAAAGCATTCGGTCCCGCAAGACCAGAGCGCGGAGGTTCCGGCCCACGACAGGGCGGCCCACGACAGGGCGGCCCACGACAGGGCGAAGGCCCACCAAGAGCAATCCTGTCGAAAGTATCTCTCGACTCTATTGCCCGGTCTGTCATTGCCAGTCAGACCAAAGTCGATGTTCAAACCATCCAGTTCGATATGACCGCTTCGTTGGCCGAAAACGTAATTGTGGCGCAGGGTACAGCCGCGCACGCCAAACCCTCTGCAACTCCATTCCGGTTTATGGAGGTACTTACTTTCGATGGAAAACAGTGGACGGTAGCTGCCGGGCAAACGGCACCAGTTAAGCCTTAACAACGCTATTCTTGCGTTACTTCGTTGATAGCAACTACCTTTACCGCCCCTCATACCCGCCTGACAACCCTCCAGGTGACGAGCATATTAATCTGTTTTCTGATGAATATGCTCGACGGCATGGACGTGATGGTGATTTCGTACACCGCCCCGGCCATTGCCAAAGAGTGGGCTAAGTCCGGCGTTCCGGTTGATCCCACTGCCCTCGGTTTGGTGTTCAGCATGGGCTTGCTCGGTATGGCTATTGGCGCCATGTTCCTCGCTTCTCAGGCTGATATTATTGGCCGTCGGCGCATGATTTTGCTGTCGGCGGGGCTAATGGGAAGCTGTGTGCTGGCTACTCAGTATGTGCAGTCGGTGCCGATGCTGGTACTGGCGCGGTTTGTGAGCGGGTTGGGTATTGGTAGTATGCTAGCCACAACGGCCACCCTCACTGCCGAATATGCTCCCCCTCGTACCAAAGATTTTTGGGTCAGTTTTGCCCTGTCAGGCTACCCCATCGGGGCCGTGTTGTCGGGGATGGTGGCTGCCCGGATCATTCCCGAACACGGCTGGCGAACCATGTTCCTCATGGCGGGCCTGTCAACGCTGGTCACCTTGCCGATTATCTACTTTTTCCTGTCTGAATCACTGGAGTTCCTGCTGAAATCGCGCCCCAAAAACGCCCTATTGCAAGCCAACCAGATTTTGCAGAAGATGGGCAGTGCAGCCCTGACGGAACTGCCTTCCCTACAAACCGACGTGTCGAAAGCGGCTGTTAGGGAGTTGTTTGTGGGCGACCGGCGCGGAGCCACGCTGCTGTTATGGGCGGCCCTGTTCCTGTCGTTTGCTACGCTTTATTTCCTGATCATGTGGATACCGAAACTGGCTTCCAACGCGGGTTTGGCCCTGAACTTGGCCATTTATGCCGGCACAGTGTTTAATTTGGGGGCTTTTTTCGGTATCATCATGCAGGGGTATCTGTCGGCCCGGCTGGGTCTTCAGCGCGTCATTTGCGGGTTCCTGATCGCTACGGCGCTGCTGATGGTTGGCTTTGGTTTTGTGAGCGGCTCGGTATGGGGCGGTTCGGCGTTCCGATTAGTCTTGTTTGGGCTGATTGGCTTTGGGGTTCAGGGCGGGTTTGTGGGTATGTATTCGCTGGCTGCCAAACTCTACCCAACCCGCGTTCGGGCAACGGGTGTGGGCTGGGGTGTTGGCGCGGGCCGGATTGGGGCCGTTGTTGGGCCGCTCGCAGGCGGTTTTCTCATTAGCTTAGGCTGGTCGATGTCGGCAGATTTCATGGCCTTCGCGCTACCCGCCCTCCTCGCTGGCATCATCACACTCTTCATTTCACTACCCAACGTGTCCTGACCGAACTGATTCTGAACCTTGCTCACCTGGCGCATGTAGAGATGCTCCCGCCGAAAGTAGTTCGCTAACAGCCATTCACTTTACCAGCCAGCTTGCCAGAGCCAGTCCTAACTGATCGGCACCGGAATTGGTTTCAATATTGGTTAATATAACTACCGCTTTTTGCTGTTCGCGGTGGAACGTTGCGTATGTCGAGTAGCCTCCTGTGCCGCCATTATGCCACCACCAGCCCGGTTTGCCGCTAAACCAGCCCAGTCCGATTGATTGTCCATTGGTAGTAAGGGTCGGCTGTTGGGTAAGTTGCATGGCATTGGTCAACGCAGTTGGCCCTTTTCCTATCTCAGCCCGCAGGTAAGTAATCATATCGTTGACCGTTGAGCGAATGCCTCCTGCACCAACTAAGGCTTGAAAATCCCAGGCCGGTACAGGCGACAGTTTAGCATTATGGCCCTGAGCAAACTGCTTTTTCTGAGCATCCGTAAGGGTAATGGTGGTTGCTGACAGCCCTAATGGATTGGTTATGCGCTCGGTTATAAGTTGCTGGTATGATTGCTTATTCACCATCTCCAGGATAGTTCCCAACAGGCCTACCCCCAGATTGGAGTATTCCGCTTTGTCGCCGGGTTTGCGATTGAGTTCCGCTTTTTTCAGGTAAGTCATCAATTCCTGGCGGTCGTAGTGCTGATACGGATTCTGCCCATTGGCCTTGGCCGAAAACAGATTGGTGGGCAGGCGGGTCAATCCCGATGTATGGTTCGATAGCATCTGGAGCGTAACCACCACGCCGTCTTTTTGCAGGGTCGGAATCGAATCGGGCAGGTAGCGATTCACGGGGTCGCCCAGCTTCACTAATCCGCGCTGTACGGCATCGGCCAGCAGGGTCGCTGTAAACGTTTTACTAATCGAACCAATCTCAAAAAGTGTGTTTGCCGTGGGTGGCAGCCCGTTCCCAGCAGCAGTTTCGCCATAGTTATACCTGAACAGACTATCGTGTTGCCATACCCCAATGCTTAGTCCAACGGCTGTATGATGGTTGAAATACCGCTTTGCCAACGAGTCAACCTGTTTGTCGAGGGCTGTGCGGAGTGGGTTACTGGCTAACAACGACCCTGTACGTTTCGGTGGGTCTGGCTCTTGAGGTTTAAACATAA
>JBBQUC010000039.1:0-15001 GCA_038212815.1 Cytophagales bacterium | reverse complement strand
GGGCGTGTAGGTGCCGTTCATACTGCGCATCGTGGGCACGCGGAAACTGGCAAACCGCCATAATAATGCGTACGGCGCGGGTGTTTAGATGCAGCAGCGCGTAGATTTCCAGATAAACCAGTAACAGCCCAAAAAGTACTGTTTGTAGTGGTAACGCATACAGATCGTCGCCCAGGGTAACCAGCGACGGGGCGAAAAAATCAGGCCAGGCGTATTGAGGGAGATAAAGGATTAGAATGCCTAAAATACCCAACCCGGCAGCCCCCGCAATGGTTTCTACCCGTACCGTTCGGATAATCTGCTGTTCGTGTTCGTTGAGCACAAACGGCTCGTCGGTAGGGTGGGGAGTATCGAGCGACCGCCGGAGATAGCGCAAGGCCAGATGGTCGAGCGGGCCAGAACTATCGTGGGGAGGTGGGGTTGACATTGCAAACTGGAAACAATGCGTGAACGTATATACTCATATAACTGAAAGTAAGCCCCTGCTGTTTAGAAATTAGCCGCCTGGCTACCCCCATTCGGAAATAAATCCGCAATTTGCAGCCCTCAATCAATGGCTTAGCCCCTGTTTGTCGCTATGACTGCCCTTGCAAACTGCATGCCCGCCACCATCGTCTTTATCTTTGGGGGAAGTGGCGACCTTAATCTTCGCAAACTCACCCCCGCGCTGTATAACCTCTACGTCGATGATTTTTTGCCCGACCATTTTGCCGTAGTCGGTCTTGGCCGCAGCGATTATTCCGACGACTCCTTCCGCGAGCGACTACATCAGGGTATTCTGGATTTTTCGCGCCGAAAAGATGATGCCGAAGACCCCTGGACGGCCTTTGCTCCTGCTGTGCATTACCTGCGCATGGATGCGGGCGATGCTGGAGCCTATGCTAAAATTGCCGATTTTGTGAAGGCTAAAGAGACCGAGTGGGGGCAGTCGGCCAATGTACTGTTTTACCTGGCTGTGGCTCCGCAGTTGGTACCGGGCATTGCCCAAAACTTGGGTAAACTACCCCTCTGTGGTGATAAAGCCCGGGTTAGAATTGTGGTTGAAAAACCCTTTGGCCACGACCTGCAAACCGCCCGCGCCCTGAATACCCTGCTCGGTGGGCTATTTGCCGAATCGCAGATTTACCGGATAGACCATTACCTGGGCAAAGAGACGGTGCAGAATATACTGGCCCTGCGCTTTGCCAATGCCATTTTTGAACCCCTCTGGAACCGCAACTACGTGGACTCGGTGCAGATAACCGTAGCCGAAAAAGTAGGGCTAGAGGGACGGCAGGACTATTACGAAACCTCCGGAGCCCTCCGCGACATGGTGCAGAACCACATTCTGCAACTGCTATGCATGGTAGCTATGGAGGCACCAGTCTCGTTTGATGCTGATGAGATTAGGAACAAAAAAGTCGATGTGCTAAAGGCTATCCGCAAAATCAGCCCCGGAGAAGTACCGAGTTATGTAGTGCGTGGGCAGTATGGTGCGGGAGAGCTGAACGGCAAGCCAGTACCTGCCTACCGGCAGGAAGAAGACATTAACCCCGACTCGGTTACCGAGACGTTCGTGGCTGCCAAATTTCTGGTCGATAATTGGCGGTGGAATGGGGTGCCGTTTTTTGTGCGCACGGGCAAGTACCTGAATGAGAAGAATAGCGTGATTATCATCTCGTTCAAGCCCACGCCCCCCTTTGTGTTCCCGGAGGCTCAGGTCGGTGGGGGCTGGATCCCCAACCGGCTCGTCATTAGCATCCAACCCGAAATGGACATCCGGTTGCGGTTTCAGACCAAGCGGCCGGGGCAGGATTTACATATCGACCCCGCCGAAATGATTTTTCGCTACAGTGATGCCTATGACGGGCAGCAGCCCGAAGCGTACGAAACTCTGCTGCTCGATGCCATGACTGGCGATGCTACCCTGTTTATGCGGGCCGATCAGGTCGATGCAGCCTGGCAGGTAGTGATGCCAATTCTGGAAGCCTGGGCCGCCAACCCTACCACCGATTTTCCGAACTACGCCCCCGGCTCGTGGGGCCCAGAGACCGCCGATGGGCTTTTGGCCCAAACCGGCCATCAGTGGGTCAGACGGGCAAAATAAACCAGCATTCGATTATGACTTCGCAAACGACTACCCTTATTATTGGGGCCGGCCCGTTCGGCCTGGGGCTGGCAGCCTATTTACAGCACCGGGGCCACCAGTACCGGATTGTTGGGCAACCTATGGAGTTTTGGAAACGGCACATGCCGCAGGGTATGCTGTTGCGTTCCAATGCCAACTGGTATCTTGACCCTAACCACCAGTGGACCATTGAACGGTTTTTTGCGGAACGTCACCCAGCCCGGCCCGCTACTGAACCCATTTCGCGGGAGCATTATATCGAATACATGGCCTGGTTTAGTCAACAGGCTCAGGTATCTGTAACCCCCGCTTACGTGCACCTGTTGACAAAACAGGAGGGTGGGTTTAAAGCCGAATTAGATAATGGCCAGATCATTCAGGCGCAGAACGTAGTACTAGCCACTGGTTTTCAGTATTTTGCCTGTACCCCGGCCAATCTGGTATCCATTTTACCCGCAGGCCATTATCAGCATAGCTGCGATGCTGTCGATATGGAGGCCTACCGGGGCAAGCGGGTGCTGTTGATTGGTGGACGGCAGAGCGCGTTTGAGTCAGCTGCTTTGTTGAGGGAGGCTGGTGCCAAACATATCCACATCAGCTACCGCCACGACACCCCCAGTTTTGCCGAAGCCGACTGGTCGTGGGTAGAAACGATTGTTGCGCAAATGGCCGATCAGCCAGACTTGTTTCGGTCATTGACAGCCGAGCAGCAGGAACACTATCGGTATAAACTGTGGGCCGAGGGCCGTCTGAAAGTAGAACCCTGGCTGGCAGATCGTGTACTTCGGCCTACAGTCAGCCTGCATCCGCGCACCGAAGTGGTGCAGGCATCATTGCAGCCCGATCAGTCGCTGGACGTTACCCTGGATTCAGGCGAGACGGTTGAGGTGGACGAGGTTATACTGGCTACAGGTTATCAGGTCGATGTGGCGCGGTTGCCTTTTCTGTCGGATACGTTACGCAACGCCGTGGCTGTTGACAAGGGCTTTCCTCTGCTTGACCTGCACTTTCAGAGTAGCGTGCCGGGTCTGTATTTCAGCAGTTTTCCGGCGGGGCAATCGTTTGGGCCTTTTTTCGGCTTTACGGTAGCCGTCCGCACAGCCGCCACCTTGATTGGTCAGGTGCTTGTCGATGTATAGGGTGTAGCAATAAAAAAAGGTGGCCCGTTGCCAGGACACCTTATACTACTCGTTAACCAGACAATGCCAAAATCAGGCGCGGTTAAAGCGGCCAAGGTTCATCACTTTGTTCCAGACCGCGATAAAGTCCCGCACGAATTTCTCCTGCGAGTCGCTACACCCATAGACTTCGGCAATGGCGCGGAGTTCTGAGTTCGAACCGAAGATCAAATCGACACGAGTGCCGGTCCATTTGGGTTCACCCGTTTTCCGATCACTACCCACAAATACGCTCTGGGCATCCGAAGTTGCCCGCCAGGTAGTACCTACATCGAGCAGGTTGACAAAATAGTCGTTGGTGAGGGCTTCGGGCCTTTGCGTGAAGACACCGTGTTTCGAGTGATCGAAGTTGGTGTTCAGCACCCTCATGCCGCCCAAAAGTACCGTCAACTGGGGTATAGTAAGCGTCAACAGTTGGGCTTTGTCGATCAGCATCTCCTCCGCAGGCGACTTATGTTTAGCGTTCAGGTAGTTGCGAAACCCGTCGGCACGTGGCTCCAGCGCATCGAATGAGGGCACATCTGTTTGGGCCTGCGAGGCATCGGCACGTCCGGGCGTGAAGGGTACCATCACCTCGTGACCAGCGTTTCTGGCCGCCTGCTCAACGCCTGCACAGCCGCCCAGCACGATTAGATCGGCGAGCGAAATCATCGTACCGTCAGTCTGTGCCCTGTTGAAATCCTGTTGAATGCGGTCGAGTGTCTTCAGCACGGTGGCCAGTTGGGCCGGGTTGTTGGCTTCCCAATCGTTCTGCGGAGCCAGGCGAACACGACCCCCATTGGTGCCACCCCGTTTGTCGGAATCACGGTAGGTGGAGGCCGAGGCCCAGGCAGTAGATACCAGTTGGGATACCGACAGCCCGGAATCAAGTAGCTTACCCTTCAGGGTTGATATGGCCTGATCGTCAACCAGTGTATGCGTCACTGCGGGGATAGGGTCTTGCCAGACCAACTCTTCGGTCGGCACTTCCGGGCCGAGATAGCGTTCTATTGGCCCCATATCGCGGTGGGTCAGCTTAAACCAGGCGCGGGCAAACGCATCGGCGAACTCAGCCGGATTTTCGTGGAAGCGTCTTGAAATTTTCTCGTACGCCGGGTCAGCCTTCAGAGCGAGGTCAGTCGTCAGCATCATAGGTGCATGACGGGTTGACGGATTATGAGCATCGGGTACTGTACCCGCACCGGCACCCTGCTTCGGTTGCCACTGATGCGCCCCGCCCGGACTCTTTGTCAGTTCCCACTCGTAGCTGAACAAGTGATTAAAATAGTCGTTGCTCCATTGCGTTGGAGTCGTGGTCCAGGTCACCTCAAGACCGCTGGTAATTGTGTCACCTGCCTTGCCGCTACCAAACGAGTTTTTCCAGCCAAGGCTTTGCTCCTCGATGCTCGAACCGGCGGGTTCAGAACCAACATGTTTGCCTGGATCAGCCGCCCCGTGGGTTTTGCCGAAGGTATGCCCGCCCGCAATCAGAGCCACGGTTTCTTCGTCGTTCATGGCCATGCGACCAAAGGTTTCCCGAATGTCATGCGCTGAAGCAAGCGGATCAGGATTTCCACCCGGACCTTCGGGGTTCACGTAGATGAGGCCCATATTAGCCGCGCCCAGGGGTTGTTCCAGTTTACGTGAGCCGTTGCTACCGGCATACCTGATGCTGTCTCCTAACCACTCGGTTTCAGAACCCCAATAGACATCCTCTTCAGGCTCCCACCTATCTTCTCGTCCGCCACCGAAGCCGAACGTCTTTAAACCCATCGACTCAAGGGCGCAGTTCCCGGTGAGTACCATCAGGTCGGCCCACGACAGTTTCCGGCCATATTTCTGTTTGATTGGCCACAGCAGCAGGCGGGCCTTATCGAGGTTGGTATTGTCGGGCCAGCTATTGAGGGGAGCAAAGCGCAGCATACCGGCACCCGCGCCACCCCGACCGTCACCAATGCGGTAGGTTCCCGCGCTGTGCCAGGCCATCCGAATAAAGAAAGGGCCATAATGGCCATAGTCGGCTGGCCACCAGTCCTGCGAGGTGGTCATTAGCGCAGCAATGTCCTGTTTCAGGGCAGCCAGATCGAGCGTCTTGAACTCCTCGGCGTAGGTAAAGTTCTCGCCCATCGGATCAGACAGCGACGAGTGTTGACGGAGAATAGTCAATTTCAGTTGACTAGGCCACCAGTCGCGGTTTCTGGTGCCACCGCCCGCACTTTTGTTCAGTGCCCCACTCGTAAACGGACACTTGCCTACGGTGTTGACTTTACTTTCATCATTGACATCCCATACTGTTGGTTCCTGTGTATCCTGACTTCCGTTATTTCCCATTTTTGGTAAAGTAGTATTGGTTAACGAATCAAATTTAGACGAATCTTTTCAATAGTTTTTATCCATTGTTTTTATACGTGCATAGATAAAATCTATTAAGAGAACACTATTTGCTTCTCTACTGGTTACAGGCTCAAGTTGGGGATATCTCAGGCATTATCTAATGCCTTTTGCAGAGCCTGGGCGAAAATTATGTCGTTGGGGGGAAGCATCATTTGCTTGTGGTCGCCGGGAACGAGGTGGACGCGGACACCGCCCCGCGCGTATTTAGCCCAGCCCAGGTACTTGCTGTCTTCCACAAAATAAAGCCGGGTTTGCGCTTTGAACAGGTCGATGGAGCCATCGTAGGGCTTGAGGGTATAGCGTTCATAGGCCGTTTCGTGCATCTCTATGATGTGTTGCAGGTGACTCGGCTCGTCGGCGGGCGGGGGAGCGGGTTGTCCGCCAAGAGCCTGTAGCAGGCCCTGTAGTTGTCGTTCCAAATACTGCTGCTGGTAGCGCAGGGTAGCTAGTGGCTGTTTTATAAATGATTTACCAATCCAGAGCAGTTTCGGAAACTGTCGGGTCAGTTTACGCCAGAGTTTTTGGCCCGTGGGTAGTTGTGTCAGCGATTCTTCGGCGTTGGTATCGAACATGCCCAGCAATTTCACAGCCTTGCCCATAGCCTTTAGCTGCCGGGCCATTTCGAGGGCTACATAACCGCCGAACGAGTAGCCTGCAATGGCGTAGGGTCCGGTGGGGTTTTGATCGAGCAACTCAGCAATGTAGTAGGCGGCAATAGCTTCCATGTTATCCAGCGGTTCCTCCATGCCGTCGAGGCCACGGGCCTGAAACCCATAAATAGGCTGTTCGGGGTGCATGTAGGCCACCAGGCTGCTGAAATTAAGCAGGTTCAACCCAATGCCGTGAATGACATAAATGGGTGTTTTGCTGCCCTGTGGCCGGATGGGCACCAGCGATTTCCACTGCGTTGGCACCGATTCGGCCTGGAGTACCTGGGCCAGTTTCTCAATGGTAGGGTGGGTGAGCAGCGTGGACAGCGGCAACCGACGACCCGTTTCCTGCTCAAGTTGCGTCATGACCTGCACAGCAATAAGGGAGTGCCCCCCTACCTCAAAAAAATCGTCCTGAATACTGGGCGTGTCGATGCCGAGAGCACCCGTCCAGATGGCAGCAATGCGTTTTTCGAGATCAGTAGCGGGGGCCTGGTCCCTGGGTGAACTTACCGGAATGCCCTGTTTAGGCTGCATCTGTGCCTGTTGCCCAATGACTTGCCGATCAATTTTGCCATTGGGCGTAACGGGCAGTGCGGCCAGCGATACAAACTCAGATGGCACCATATAGTCGGGTAGGGTATCGCGAAGGGCGGTGCGCCAGATGGGTAGCTGCCGCTGAAACTCGCTGGATGTCAGGGGTGTATCACTCACCAGATAACCCACCAGCCGTCGGTCGCCGGGGCGGTCTTCGCGGGTAAGTACCACCGCATCGCGGATGCCAGGTTGCTGCCTCAGGGCGTATTCAATCTCGCCCAGTTCAATCCGGTAGCCCCTGATTTTAACCTGCTGGTCAATGCGCCCCAGGCAATGAATGTTGCCATTGGGCAGAAACCGGCCCAGATCGCCAGTGCGGTACATACGCTGGTTGGGCAGCGAACTAAATGGATTCAAGATGAATTTTTCGGCAGTTAGTTCAGGTCGGTTGAGGTAACCCCGTGCCACGCCATCGCCCGCCAAAAACAACTCGCCTACCTCACCGGCAGGCACCGGGTTCAAGTGGTCGTCCAGAATATATACCTGGGTGTTATGAATAGGTTTGCCAATGGTAATCACCCCATCGTCAGGAAATATGCGCGTACCAGTTGAGTAGATGGTTGTTTCTGTTGGCCCATACATATTCCAGAGCGAATCGCAGCGCAAAAGCATGGCTTGGGCCAGGTCTTTCGAGAGTGGTTCGCCACAGCAGAGTATTTTGAGTGGCGTGTGACTGTTTTCCCCGGCCAGATTAAGTACGGGCCAACCCGCTGCCAGCAGCATTTTGTAGGTGATGGGGGTAGCCTGAATCAGGCTTACAGGCGTTGTGGTGTTGAGCAGAATCTCCAGCAGGGCGTGGCCATCGCGGGTGGTGTCGGCATCGGCCAGCAACAGAGTACCCCCACATAACAGCGGCAGGTACAGTTCCAGCCCGGCAATATCGAACGAAATAGTAGTAACGGCCAGCAGCACATCCTGCTCGGTCATGCCGGGCCAATCCAGCATACTGTACAACAGGTTGACCAGATTTTGGTGGTCAACCTGTACGCCTTTGGGTTTGCCCGTCGAGCCAGAGGTATAAAGAATATAAGCCTGGTCGTGTCCCGAAACAGAGACATCGGGGGCGGTTTTGGGCAAATTTGCAGCGGCTGTCAGGGCCGTTCCGAGTCGGAGGGACGGAGTGCCAGGGGTAGCGGCTCCGGCATACTTGGCCGTGGTAAGCAGCAGACTAGCCGACGAGTCGGTGAGCATAAAGGCAATCCGCTCCTGTGGATAATCGGGGTCGATGGGTACGTAAGCCGCCCCGGCTTTTAGCACCGCCAGCAGGGCAATGAGCAGGTTGGGCGAACGGTCGAGTAGTACGCCTACCACCGAACCGGGGCCAATGCCCGTTTGTCGCAGGTAGTGCGCCAGTTGGTTGGCCGTTTCATGCAGCCCCTGGTAGGTAAGGGTTTCCCCCGCCTGACTGCCTGGCTGGCCCATCCGCAGGGCTATTTTCTGGGGCAGGCGGGCGGCAGTGTTAGCCAGCAGTTGGTGCAGGGGCGTATGGCGTGGGTAGTCGGCAGTGGGAACCTGCCCAATGGGTAAGGCTGGGTTGGTGGTTACGGCTTGCAACAGACCCACAAATTCGGCCATCAGGCGGATAATGGTGGCTTCGGTAAAGAGGTCGGTGTTGTACGTCCACTCTACCGTAAGCGAGCCACCAGTCTGGCCACTCACATTGACAAACAACTCTGCCGCTGTAAAGTGACGCGGATTGCTGATAAGTTGATAGGTCAACCCCGCAAACCGCACGCCATTGTCCAGCCCCATATCCACATTGAAAATAACCGGTACCAGCGGGATTCGCGCCGGATCGCGGGGGATGGCAAGGGTCTGCAGCAGGCGGCCAAAGGTAAGCTGCTGGTGTTCGTAAGCATCGAGCAGATACCCTTTTCGGCCTGTCAAAAACTCCATAAACGACTGACTGGGGTCTACTATACTCCGCAGGGGTAAGAGATTCACGCAGTGACCAACCAGTCCCGGCAACCCCGCCACCGACTGTCCGGCGGTGGGCAGACCAAGCACCGTATCGGGCTGACCGGTGGTGCGGTGCAACAACAGCTCAAAAGCCGCCATAAGGGTCGTAACAAAGCTACTACCCGCTCGCAACCCCAGTTGTCGAACGGCCTGTACCAGCGTATCGTCGAGGGGGAGGTCGGCGCGGCTACCGGCAAATGTACGCAGGGCCGGGCGCGGAAAATCGGTGGGTAGGTTCACCACCGGCACCGACTTGCGGTACTGGGCCTGCCAAAAGGCTTCGGTCGTTTGGCACTCGGTAGTGGCAGCAAACGCCAATTGATTGGCAGCAAAGGTGCTAAATAGTGGGGCCGGGGGCAAGTTGGGCGCAGTATGTTGGGTATAGGCCGTATACAGTGCACTCAACTCCTGTAAAAGCACTCCCAGCGACCAACCATCGCAGATGATATGGTGGGCCGTGAGGGTGAAATGATGGCTGGTATCGCTTAGCCTTAGTAGGCGGGCTTTCAGCAGTGGGCCATGCACCAGGTCGAATACATGCCGGGCATCCTGATCGATCCCATGAGCAACAGTTTTTTCTTGATCGGCGGCAGAGTGGCTGGTACAGTCCTGAAACGCCAGCGGTAGCGAAGCCTCGTCAAAAATGCACAGCGATTGTCCGTCGGCACTAAACGCGGCATGAAGTGCCTCGTGCCGACCAACCAGTGTCTGCAACGCCCGGTCAAATGCGGGTTGGTCGAGCAAACCCGACAACCGCAGCGATATCGACTCGTTATAGGCCCGGTTGGCGGCATCGCCCCCAAACTGGCAGGCAAGCCAGATTTCGGTTTGGGCATGGGTAACGGGTGCGGTTCGGACAAGGCTGGGTCCAGCAAAGGGATCGAAGTCAACCGCAGTAACCTGTATGTTTGTAGCAGTCGCCACCATTCAAATTTACGTTAAATCAACCTGTAAATACTTACCGGGCTGGTCAGGGTTTGGCATAAACCAGGCCGGGTTGCCCTGCTGGTCGCGCCCCAGTCTGGCACCGGGCAGGGGTGGGGTAGCCGCAGACTTTATGGGCATACTGGGCTGCTCGCGGGGAGCAGTCGGCAGGAACCCCGCGTCGATCAGTTCATCAAGGCTATAAGTAAACTGCCTGATAATCTGGTCAACATCGGCTTCGGTATGGCTTTCGGTCAGAAAACACGGGAAACCATCCCAAATATGAATACCCTTATCCCGCATCAAGGTAAACAATAATTCACCATAAAGCAGTTCTTCTTTACATTTTATCTTCCAGAGTGACCCAAACTGGGCTACATATAGGGGTAATTGGTGACGAAGCAGAGCTTGATTGAGGGCATCAGCCAGCCGTTTGGTTTTAGTGGTAAGGGCTTGCTGCAGACCGGGGCCAGTCGCCTGCATGTAGGTGAGCGAGGCTTTAGCGGCTGCTAAGGCTAGGGGGTGGCGCACAAACGTACCGGCAAAATAGGTTACGCCCACTTCAGGCACCGACGCATCGCCGTATTGCCAGAAACCGCCATCGAGGGCATCCATAAAGGCGCGTTTCCCCGCAATAACCCCAATGGGCAGGCCCGCGCCCACCACTTTACCGTAGGTAACTAAATCTGCCCGAATACCGAATAAAGCCTGTACCCCGCCCGGATGGGTCCGGAATCCGGTAATCACCTCGTCGAAAATCAGGGCTGTACCGGCAGTGGCAGTAATAGTCCGTACTTCTTTTAGAAACTCCACCGGCACAAACTCCGGTCGGCGGCTCTGGACGGGTTCGACCAGCACTGCGGCTAGTTCGTGCGCCCGATGCCGGATAATCTGCAAACTCTCTTCAGTGCCATAGTCCAGAATGAGCATGTTCTGTACGGCTTCGGGCATGATACCCGGGGCTGCAGGAAACGACTTTAGTTTTTTGGTGCCGCGTACCAGCACTTCGTCGTTGATTCCGTGATACGACCCCGTAAAGGCAACAATCAACGACCGTCCCGTTACGGTGCGGGCCACGCGGAGGGCTCCCAGTACGGCCTCAGAGCCGGTGCTGCACAGGGCGACCCGCTCGGCACCGGTCAGCGAGCAGATTAGCCCGGCTACCTCTCCTGCCAGTTCGTGCTGCGGCCCCACTTCAAACCCGCTTTCGACCTGGTTATGCAGGGCTTCTTTAATGATGGCGGGCTGGTAGCCAAACATGTTAGAGCCAAACCCATTTAGTGCATCGATGTACTCATTCCCGTCGATATCCCATAGGCGGCTACCCTGCGAGCGGTTCACTACCAGCGGATACACCAGCTCTTTAGTGACGGGCCGGAACCCGGATACAACACGCGGATCGGCCATGTGGGCACGGTGCTGCTGTGCATAGGCTTTGCTGGCGGCTGTTTTCTGGGTATATCGCTCGCTAAGTTGGTCTAAAAAAATCTGCTGCGGGGCTGTGAGTCCGGTTGCCTGCCGCTCGATCCGGGCCGTGGCCCCAAATGGTTTTTTAAGTTCGGCGGCCTCTTCGGGTGATAGATCGTCGGCAGGTGTTTCAACCGGGGGGACAGGCGATGGGGTAGGGGAATGACCCGTAACATGCCCGTTCAACGCCTTCCCCACGCCCCCGACCCCCGGCACAACACCCCGCTGCAACAACTCGACCTGCCTGGCCAAAAGCTGCAATTGCTGGCTGATAAGGCCCAGGGCAGTGTCGGCGTGGGGGCTATGGGGCGTAGGGATTGGGTCAGGGGCGGTGGGGGGAGGGCCTGGGATAGTGGGGTCGGGGGGGAGGGTGCTATCGAGGTAAGCGACCAACTGGGCTGGGGAGGTATGTGTACTGGTCAGTTGCCGGAACGTGATGGGCAGGCCAAACTGGTTTTTCAGCGTAATGGCTACCTGAGTCAGCAACAACGAATCGAGGCCAATTTCCAGGAAACTCGTGGTGGGCGATACGCCGGTCATGTCGATGCCGGAAGCCTCTTCGAGTAGCTGGCTAACGCGGTTCAGCAGGGTAGTTTTGCGCATAGGAGCGTTGGGCGTTGCGGGTTGGGCCTGGGGCCTGGGGTTTGGGGTGTTGAGGATTATGGGTGGAGTTTGCTGGGGGATGGGAGCATCGACCCAACAGCGTTTCCGATTAAAGGCGTAGGTAGGCAGGGTTACGCGATGGCGGTGCTGGTCGGCATAAAAGGCTGGCCAGTTTGGAGTAGCCCCCTGTTGCCAGAGTTTACCGAGGGTGGTGAGTACCGCCTGCCAGGTCGGTAGGGTATCGGCCTGATTGGGTAATCCAGGCAGCACTGCCGTGGGTTTGGTACCGAGCTGTTGCCGGGCCAGGGTAGCCGTAGCCTGTCCGGGGCCTACTTCGAGCAGCAGCGGAGCCGACAGTGTACCAATGGTGTCGAGAGCATCGGCAAATCGTACGGTTTCGCGCAGGTGCCTGACCCAATACTGTGGGTCGGTAGCCTGGGCATCGGTTAGCCAGGTGCCGGTGAGGGTTGAGGCAATGGGCTTTTGGGGACGGTTTAGGGCAATTCCGGCTACCACCTCCTGAAACGGCCCAACGGCCGCATCCATCATGGCTGAGTGGAAGGCATGGCTGGTTTCGAGCAGCCGATTTGGAATATTCCGTTCCGCCAGGAGCCGGGTAAAGGCAGTAACAGCCTCGTCAGGCCCGGCTACTACGCAGAGGCTACGGCTATTGATGGCGGCAATTGCCAGCGTATCAGGAAGCAGGGCTGTTACCTGGTCGGCGGGCAATCGCACCGATACCATACTGCCGCCGGGAAGATTGCTCACCAACCGACCCCGTTGGGCTACCAGTCGCAGGGCATCGGGTAGCGAAAAAATGCCCGCCAACTGCGCGGCCACAAACTCGCCAATACTGTGGCCGCACAGCACGGTTGGCTCAATCCCCCAACTCATCCAGAGCCGGGCCAAGGCATACTCAGTTACGAACAGGGCGGGCTGGGTGTACCGGGTATTTTTTAGCCGCTGCTCGGCGGCAATGTCGGGGGTATGGGGGTAAAGTACGGCCCGGATGTCGGTGTCTAGCTCGTCGGCCAGCAGGTCGGCGCAGTGGTCGATAGCCTGTTTAAATACAGGTTCGTGGCTATACAGTGTCCGGCCCATGTTCAGAAACTGTGTGCCCTGCCCCGGAAACAGAAACACTATATCGTCGGGAGGGTTGGTGGCGGGTACGGGCGACTCGCTGGCTGTAGGTAGTTCGTCACCATTAGCTACTAGGGCAAAGCGTCGATGGTGGTAAGCCGGGCGGGTAGTTTGGCCGGTAAAGGCCAGGTCGGCCCGGTTGGTATTGGGGTATTGTCGGAGGTGCTGCGCGAGTTTTTCAGTATAAGCATCGGCACTGGCCGGATTCTTGGCCGACCAGGTAATAAGTTGCACAGGCCGCCCGGCATCGGGGGCTGGGCTAGCCGCCGGGGGCGTTGGGCCTTCTTCCAGTACCACATGCACATTGGTGCCGCCCACGCCAAAAGAGCTAACCCCCGCCCGACGCGTTGGGGCTGTTTTTGGTAACTGCCAGGTTTTCTGGGCGGTATTGACGTAAAACGGACTATTGGCAAAGTCGATGGTGGGGTTGGGTGCCTGGAAATTCAGCGAAGCGGGCAGGTGCTGGTAGTGCAGGGCCAGGGCTGTCTTGATGAGGCCCGCCACGCCCGCTGCCGCCGTTAAATGCCCAAAATTGCTTTTGATGGAGCCAATGGCGCAGTACTGGTTTTCAGCCTGCTTGCCAAAAGCCATCGTTAGCCCTTCCAGTTCAATAGGGTCGCCGAGGGGCGTGGCGGTGCCGTGGGCCTCTACGTAGCTAATGGTGGACGGGTCGATGGCGGCATCGGCCAGGGCCATCTCAATAGCACCGGCCTGCCCCTCGGCGTTGGGTGCAGTAAAACTACCTTTCCCGGCTCCATCGTTAGTCACGCCTATGCCTTTAATCACGGCATAAATCGGGTCATTATCGCGCTGGGCATCGGCCAGGGGTTTCAGCAATACTATGCCCGCTCCATCGCTGAAGACCGTACCGGCGGCATCGTTGCTGAACGGGCGGCAATGCCCGTCGGGGCTATACATGCCTCCGGCCTGATACAAGTGTCCGCTTTGCAGGGGGGCAGTAATGCTGGCTCCGCCCGCCAGTGCTACGGCACATTGCCCACTGCGCAGGCTTTGCACCGCCTGAGTAACCGCCAGCAGCGAGGTTGAGCAGGCCGAATAGACACTTACTGCCGGGCCGGTGAGGTTGAGTTGGTAGGCCGTGCGGGTAGCCAGGTAATCTTTTTCGTTGACGGTCATAACCGTATAGGGGCCAATGGCTTCAATCCGGTCGGGGTTGGGGGTAAGGTTGTTGGCGTAGTAGCTGTTGTTGCCACACCCGGCAAATATCCCCACACGGCCCGCAAACTGACTGGGGAGGTAGCCCGTTTGTTCAAGCACCTCGGCAGCAATCTCCAGAAAAACGCGCTGCTGCGGATCCATCACCTCGGCCACCGCAGGGGGAATCCCGAAAAAACCGGCATCAAACTGCTCAGCCCCGTCGATAATCCCTCTGGCTTTCACGTAGAGCGGATCGGATTTGGTCGGGGCGGGAATGCTGGGGTCAAGTTCGGCATCGCTAAAAAAGCGGGTGGTTTCCCGCCCATCACGCAGCAGTCCCCACAACTCAGCCAGTGTGTTGGCTCCCGGAAACCGCCCGGCCATACCAATAATGGCAATGTCGGAAGCTGTAGAAGTTGGGCTTTGGGATGTAGGATTTGGTCCACCAAAGCTACCGGTTTTGGGATCAGGAACAGGATGCAAAAAGCGCGCTAGGGCGGCTGGAGTGGGGTATTGGTATAGTTTGGTGATGGGCAGGGTGAGGTGCTCTTCGGCCAGCAGGACCACGGTTTTTTGAGCCAGCAGGGAATTGCCGCCCAGCTCAAAGAAATTATCGTCAGCCCCAACGGTATCCAGTTGCAGCAGGCTGGCCCAGATATGGGATACTGTGCGCTCCAGGTCGGTTTTGGGAGGGCGATAAGTAGTGGTTAGCGTGGGCCGGTCGGGGGTTGGGTTGGGCAGCCTTTTTTTATCGACCTTGCCGCTGCTGGTTTTAGGGAACTCGTTCAGCCACACATAGGCTGATGGCAGCATGTAGCCCGGTAGCCGCTGCTCCAGCGTTGCCC
>JBBQUC010000038.1:0-15049 GCA_038212815.1 Cytophagales bacterium | reverse complement strand
CGAGGCCATCATGTCGAGCGGCTACAGTGTGAGTCTGTTTACCGACTGGACAAAGCAGAACATCAATCAGGTCTGGATAAAAAGCCGCGCCGAAGGCAGCAGCTCCGTAAAACTCGCCCCCGACTTTTACGGAGCCAACTTAGCCGACCGGAATATGCACCCCATTGATGACCACTCAGCCGAAAACTGCACCGAGCAAATGGGTGTGCCCGGCCCGTGGTATGAGCGGCTGCCGCACTTTAAAATGGGGTTCACCCCCAGCAGTGGCAAAGAGCTACAGTCGGAGTTTTTTGTCTCTATCGAACACGCTGTGGAGGCCATTACCGCCGTGAGCAAGTTACAGGCCGACATCACGCCCCATCTGTTCATCACCGAAATCCGCAGCATTGCCGCCGATACGCTCTGGATGAGTCCGCAGTATAAGCAGACCACAGTAGCTATTCACTTCACCTGGAAACCCGACTGGGAATCGGTGCGGGCGGTACTGCCTAAAATTGAAGCTGCACTAAGCCCTTATAACGTCCGCCCGCACTGGGGTAAGTTATTCACCATGTCGCCCGATACCCTGCAATCACGGGTTGCTAAACTTGCCGATTTTAAGCAGCTAATGCAGCAGTATGATCCGGGCAGCAAGCTCCGAAATGCATTCATCACCAACGCGCTTTTTTAAGGCCCCATATCCCCGATAGTTTACCATTAACGGGCATCCTCCACCGAGTTGGGGGGTGCCCGTTGTCGGTTTAAGGTGCCCGCAAAACTTAATCGTATATAATAAGTTCTTCACTATACGTTAAACCCGTTGACTCGTTATCAATAAGATGGAAAAAGCACCCAATAGCCTTTGGGATCAATTAGGCAGTTTATTAGTACCCAAACGCCCGGTACAAGGAGTCCAGAACCAGACGGTGACCAACGAACGTATTCTTGCCGAGTTGATCCGCTGCTTCGAAACCTCACTGAACCGGGAAAGTATTGGCCAAAGTGTGCTCTTCGATGCACATTATGTAATTATTCTGCACCCGTCCAGTTACGCTGAACGCCTGACGGCACTGCCCGTTATTGTCAATGAAGCGGTAAACGCCTTTTACGAACGCATTGCCCAGCGGAAAGGCGCACCGGGCCGCATTGTCACCATTGCCTCACACTGGCAGTTTAAATTTGGCCCCGGCACAGAATTCGACGGAAAGGCAATTACCCCCGCCGATGTGGAGGTGATCGGCTCGCTCACCGGTACATCGCTCGAACATGGTGGTCTGGCCAATGCACCGGTAAGCGGCAACCTAAAAGCGACCCGTAAGGTTAAAAACACGAATGTTTACGAAAAACTAGACGTGCATCTGCCCGCCTTTAGCCACATCGACTTCCGCGAGTCAGGCGCATTTGCCGTTCGGATCGACCCAGCTCTGCTCACTATAACTCCTGAGCCATCAATAAGCAGTGTATCGGCTGCTCCACCGGCCACCAGCCTGCCCGTAGCGGCCCCTGCACCCCAGTTTGATACCCTGGCGCGGATCGACTGCTATCTGGCCGACCAGAATACGGAAGAGACCTACTGGATGCGGGATCGGGAGGTGGTCGTAGCGCGTCAGGAACCCGATAATGAATCATTTGCCAACTACCTCCGACTGGCCTCGCCTTACGTATCCAACCCACACGCCCGCATTCGGTTCGATGCCACCGCCGGGCAGTTTCAACTGGCCTCGTTCAGCCAGCATGAAACCCGCCTGAACGAGCAGGTAGTAGCCCGTTCAGAACCTGGTAGTCCGGTTTGGGTAGCGTTGCCCAGCCCCGCGCAGATTTTACTCAATGGCGTAGTCACTCTGTCGTTTCAACGTAATCAGTAACCCATGCTCGATACCATCATCGCTCTGGCCCTCACCGCTTTTGTTGCCCTGGTGCTGGCGCAACATTTTCGTAGCCTGCCCCGGTGAGGGGGTGAATGGCTAAAGGTGAAGAGTAATCGGAAATTAGTTGTACTTCACCCGTAGCCCTTCGCCCCCTCACCCCTTTCCTTAGACAATCATGACAACAACAACTTCGTTGCAAATTGCCGGACAGACAGACGTGGGTCAGCACCGGCGCGATAATCAGGACACCTTCATCAGCACCCCACTCTGGTCGGCGCACGATGCCCTGCTGGTTGTGATCGACGGGGTAGGTGGAACGGCGGGGGGTGCGCAGGCGGCAGCACTGGCCAAAGAGGCCATTGGCCAGTACATGACAACCCCTTCCGGCGATACCCTCACTATGCTCCGCGAAGCAGTCGTACACGCTAATAATCAGATTGTAAAACAACGCCAGCAAGACCCCGAACTGGCCAGGATGTCGTGCGTGCTAACGGCCACTGTGGTCGATACCGAAGCCCGGCGGCTCTTATTTGTGCATGTGGGTGATACGCGCCTGTACCGACTTCGGCAGGGGCAGTTCGACAAACTAACCCACGATCACTCCCTGGTAGGCGTTCGGGAAGATGCCAACCAGCTCACCGAAGGTGAAGCCATGCACCACCCCCGCCGACACGAGATTTTACGCGATGTTGGCTCAGCGATGCACCGGGTCGATGATCCGGCTTTTCTGGAATCGGGCGAAACCGATTTTTTGCCCGGCGATGCCCTACTGCTGTGCAGCGATGGCCTTACGGATATGCTAACCCGTCAGCAACTGACCGACGTGCTAACCCGCCCCCTCTCGGTTTCCCAGCAGGCTGCTGAACTTATCCGTCAGGCTAATGAGCAGGGCGGGCAAGATAATATTACGGTGGTATTAGCCAGATTTATGGCTCCAGCCACTAACCACATACCCAGCCCTTCGCCCGCAGCCGCCACGCCCCAGACATCGGTTACTCAGCCCATAACTACCGTGCCGAGCCCTATCCCTGCGGTGGCAAAACCAGCCCCGGCCCGACTCTGGGTGTGGGGGTTGCTAGGATTAGCCCTGCTGCTGGGGTGGCTAATGTGGTGGCAGACTGCCGACCCAATTGCGCCAGCCAGTCCACCCCAGCCACTGCCCGTCGATTCATCGGCCCGGACAGTTCCGGCGATGGGTAAACAACCTGATTCGCTCAAAAAGCCATAACGATTATGCCAACCGTCAGTTTTAACACGCATTTTCCGGGCTACGATGTGCTGGGTGAGATTAGTCGCAGTAATGCCCGCGTGCTGAAGGCCCGCCATATTGCCACCGGCGATATAGTAGCCATCAAGCATTTTTCGCTGAATACCGATCCTGACACCCTCCGGCGGTTCGAGCGTGAATCGGCGATTATGACCCAGATGGCGCATCCCAATATTGTTCGGGTACGCGAGGTTCGGCTGGATGCCGAATTACCGTATCTGGTCATGGATTATGTGGAAGGGGGGAGCGTGCGGCAACTCATCACGGAACAGGGTCACCTATCGGTCGAGATGACCACCCGGTTAGGGTTGCAGGTGTTGAACGCATTTCGGCTCATTCATGCTCAGGGTATTGTTCACCGCGATGTGAAACCCGAAAATGTGCTGTACCATCGCCTGGCGAGTGGCGAACTGCATTTTCTGCTCACCGACTTTGGCGTGGCCCGCCTGCATGAGCAGCCCGTTACCATGACCGGCCAGTCGCTGATGACGTATGAGTATGCGGCCCCGGAGCAGTTCGATAACCCCCGTCAGGTGGATGAGGCCGCTGATTATTATGCCCTGGGGGTAGTGCTTTACGAGTGCCTCACGGGCCGGGTGCCTTTTGCCATGCGGGGCGAAACGGGCATGGTTACGTTTATGAATGCCGTGCTAACCACCCCGCCCCCCACTCCGGTTTTGCCCTCCGACCAGCAAGTACCCCCCAGTTTGGCTACCCTGATTCAGCAATTGCTGGCCAAAAAACCAATGGAGCGGATTCGCAACCCCGATGCCGTGAAACTGGCCCTTAAACAGGCGGAGGTAGAACAACTGCACCACGAGCAGGGCCAACTCCATACGCCAGCCCCGGTTGCCCCGACCCAAGCCCCCCCACCCGCTGCCCCAAGCCCGCGCCCCGTAGCCCGAAGGCGCAACCCGTTACCTATTCTCCTGGTGGTGGGTTTGGTGTTGGCCGGGGCTATGAGTGCCTATTGGCTGTATAGCCGTGACGCTCCACCAGAGCGGGATACCCAGGTTTCTGTTCAGAAACCCGTCGCCAGTAAGCAAGCCCTGATTCGGCAAGCCGAGGAAGCTAACCGCAGGGCCGAACTGGCCCGCCAACAGTATCAGATACAGGTAGCCCAGGCTACGCGCCAACTCGAAGCTCGAACAGACGGGGGAAGAACAAGGTTATTGGGGGGGGTAAAAGGGCTATCTGTTCGCCTGGAAAATCCGTCGTTAGTCACCTTTACCTCAGTAGCCGTGAAAGTATCCTACATTAAAGAAAGTGGTGAGTTGTATAAATCGACGGTACTATATTTCAATCAGGTTGGCCCACACGCCACCCTTGTGAAGCCTGCCCCCGACAGCCAGCGCGGCACCGAGTTTACCGCACGAGTGCTCCGGGCCGACGCCGAACGCCCGGACAGTCTGGCTACCCTACTCCCTATAAAGCCTTAACGATTATGCCAACCGTCAACTTTAACGTACAGGTACCGGGATATGAGATTCTGGCCGAATTAGGCCGGGGTAATACCCGCGTGCTAAAAGCCCGGCATCTGGCCTCCGGCACCCTGGTCGCTATAAAGCAGTATGCATTTGCCACCGATGCCGAAACGCTCCGGCGGTTTGAGCAGGAATCGCAGATTATGACTCAAATTGAACACCCCAACGTGGTACGGGTGCGCGAGGTGCAGTTGGGTGCGGCCATGCCCTTTGTGGTCATGGATTTTGTGGAAGGGGGTGATTTACGGATGCTCCTGCGCAAAACCGGCCTGCTACCTATACCCACTACCATCCGGCTGGGGTTACAACTGCTCGGCGCATTCCGGGCCATGCACCCACTCAACGTAGTACACCGCGATGTGAAACCCGAAAATGTGCTCTACCGGCCCCTGGCGAGTGGCGAGCTGCATTTTCTACTGACCGACTTTGGCATTGCCAAACTCCGGGCCGACAACGGCACCCAAACCCGCACGGGCCAGTCGCTGATGACGTATGAATATGCCGCCCCAGAACAGTTCGATAACCCCCGCCAGGTGGATGAGGCCGCTGATTATTACGCCCTGGGAGTAGTGCTCTACGAGTGCCTCACGGGGACTGTCCCTTACCGGCTGCACGATGAAACGGGCCTGGCTCACTTTATGCAGCAGGTGCTTACGGCCCCGATACCAACCCCAACCCTACCCGCCCAACAAGCCCTGCCACCCAGTCTGGCTACCCTGCTTACTGGGTTACTAGCCCGCAACCCGGCCGAGCGACTCCGCGATGCCGATCAGGTGGAACTGCTGCTTGAACAGAGCCGGGTGGAGTACCTAAAAGGCACTAGTAGCCCCCAAACTCCGGTGGGTAGTCCGACCCAGACAATAGCTGGTCCTGTTGTTATGGCCGCTACGGCCAGCCGCATCACCGACCAACCTACTACCTTACCCGTTCAGCAGGAGGCTGGTCTCGACTGGAAATGGTGGGGAATTCCCCTACTGGTATTGGCCGTTGGGATAGCGGTGCTAGTCTATACCCGCTCCCCACGCCAGGCGGCAGCCCCTGGTCTAACCCAGATCGATTCTACTGCCCGGATGCTGTTCGATAGCACCCAATCCAATCCCGAATCGACGGGGGATAGACCGGTTACTACCCAACCCACCGATACCGAAGAAATCCTGGACAATCAGCCCCAAACAGAACCGGCCTTACAACTACCCGCTGATTCGGTCAGGGTTAATCTGCCAGCACCGGCAGAAGATTCGGTGCGGGTTATGCCCGCTGATAGTGTGCACTGAGTATACCACAACGTTTTTAGTCACTACCCATGAGATTTAGCATAGTCCCGTCTGAACGAGGTTACCTGCTGGGTGCAACTGTCGGGCTGTTACTGCTGTTCATCCGCTTATCCATCAATCGGCAACCCGCGCTCCGGGCGGCAGAACACGCTTATACTACGGGGCAGAAACTGAATCTGCAACCTGGCCTGCGGGCCAATGCCCTGCAACGCCTGCTCCGCCAGGGAAATTACCTGACCGATGCCCGCGATATTGGCCTGGTTGCAGATTCGCTACCCCCAAAATTACGCCAACAGGGAACACCCGATAATGTAGGAGCCATTAACAAGCGGGGGTTTGCTATTCGCACCCCGCTGGCCTGGCGGTCAGCAGTTGGGGGAGTCGATTTTCAGAGTCGGCTGCGGGTATCGCGGCAGCAGATTGGGTTCGATTCGCTGCTCTACAACCAGGAGTTGACCCGGCCCCGGCCTTATACGTCGGTAGTGGGTCAGGGCGGGGTGCAACTGGCCGGGCAGGTGCTGGATGCCACGCCCGCTGCCCGGCCACTGGCCGATGTGCTGGTGCAACTGAAGCGGCACCGCCCCAGCCGTACCACCACCGACGAGGCTGCTGACCAACCCATTTTTGCCCGGACCGATACCGAAGGCCGGTTTGTGTTTGCTGGCCTACGCCCCAATGGTGCTTATAGTGTATTGCCCCTCAAACCAGGATTCGAGTTTGGTGGTCGGCGCGGCACTCCCCGGCTGGCCCGCTCCACTGCCTTCACCTTCACTGCCCGCCCGCATACCCTCCGGCTCGTTGGCCCTGTTGCTTATGGGCAATTGAAAAGCGATCATGCCTTTACGGTACGCACCCCGGCTCAGTTTCAGCAGGCTTACTGGCTTCAGGTAGGCCTGTTTCTGCTGGCATTCTGGCTGGTTCACCTGGTCTGGACAATCCGGCGGTTCCGGCCTGACCCGTTGTTATTGCCCATTCTGATGCTGCTCACGGGTATTTCCGTGCTCACGCTGCTAGCCATTCAGGATCCATTGCAGGATACTTTTTATGGCGGTCAGGCTGTACTGGGTGTGGGGCTGGGACTATTGGGCATGACCCTGGTTTCGCAGTTGCCCATTGGCCGGTTTTATACCCGCTGGTGGTTCGACCCGCTGCTCAATCTCCGCAAACGCGCTACCTTTCGGCTCACCGGCTGGACCTGGCTACTGCTGGCCTTTGGGCTGGCGGGGCTAACCCTGGCGTTTGGAACGGGGCCGGAGGGCAGTGGCGTTCGGGTGAATTTGCGGGTAGGGGGACTGCTGTTTCAGCCGAGCGAGCTGACTAAATACCTGATGCTGTTGTTTCTGGCAGGTTTCTTTGCCGCCAATGAAGAGCAACTCCGCACCCTGCCCGACCTGCGCTGGCGGTTTCGGGTGAGCATTGGCGTTTTTCTGGGAACGGGCATCCTGATGGGCCTGTACCTGCTGCTGGGCGATATGGGGCCTGCGCTAGTGATTGGGTTTACCTTCCTGCTTTTTTACACCATTGCCCGCCAAACGCTGGGCATTACCCTGGCGGCTGGCTTCCTATATGGCCTGGCACTTTGGCATCTACCCGGCCTTCCTGCCACCCTGGTGGGCGTGTTGGGAGCCGTGATGCTACTCATCTGGCGGGGTCATGCCCGCACCACTACCGCCACTGGCTGGCTGGCCTTGCTGGCCGAGGGACCGGTGCTGCTGGTGCTGGTGATAGCAGCTTTTGCCTTCGGCGACCAGATTCCGGTAGTAGGCGACCGGCTGGCCGACCGCAAGGCTATGTGGCTCAGTCCCTGGAACAATGACGTATATGGGGGCGACCACCTGGCGCATAGTTTCTGGACCTTGGCCACGGGTGGCTGGACCGGGCAGGGCCTGGGCAAAGGGTTTGCCACGGCCATGCCTGCCGCCCATACCGACATGATTTTGCCTAGTTTGGCCGAAGAACTCGGCTGGCTGGGGCTGGTGTCGGTATTTCTGCTGCTATTTATGTTGTTGCACCGCACCCTGCTTCATGCCCGCCGGGCAGGGCAACCGTTTAGCTTTTATCTGGGCGCAGGCATTGCCCTGGCCACCGGGGTGCAGTTTCTGCTCATTGCGGGCGGGTCGCTGGGGTTATTGCCCCTTACGGGTATCTCGGTGCCGTTTTTAAGTTATGGCAATGTGTCGCTCATTATCAACCTCACAGCCATGGGCGTTGTTTTTGCCATAGCCAACCGGCCCGGCGAATCCCTTCAGTACGATTATCTCGCAACCCACTACGACCCGGTGTTAGCTACGGGTATTGCCGGGTTTCTGGTGGGGTCACTGGTTCTGGCCGGGCGGGCGGGCGATGTGGCCCTGCTGCATTGGGCCGATTACATTGTGCGCCCCAGTCGGGTACTGAGCCGCGACGGGCTACCCGTTTATAGCTATAATCCGCGCATCAATCACTTAACCGATGCCCTGGCTGCTGGCACCCTCTACGACCGCGCCGGGCGGGTGCTGGCTACCAGTTCGCCCGATACCGTACGCCGGAACTTACCCCAACTACGGCAGGCGGGCCTCGACCCAGCCGCCGTTACTGGACTGGCCCAACGGCGGCTACAGCGGTTTTACCCGTTTGGCGAACAGCTTTTTTTCTGGACGGGCGATGCCAATACCCGATTATTCTGGGGACAGCAAAACGGGTATTTTGCCGAAGCAGCCCACATGAGCGATTTGCGGGGATTTGATAACCACCCCCGCCAGAATACCCTGCTTACCAGCCGCTACCGGGCCGACCGGTTTACGCCCACCGTAGCCCGCACCATCACCCTACCCCTCTACGACTACCGTGAACTGGCTCCTGCTCTGCGTTCTGGCCTGGATGGACGCGTGGTGGCCGAACACAAAAGCCGGAACCGCAACCTCCACCTCAGCGTAGATGCCGCCTTGCAGGTAGCCCTCCAGAATGCCCTGGCCCAATCGGCTTACGCTGACAAACGGCTGTCGGTGGCGGTACTCGATGCCGCCACGGGTGAGGTGCTGGCCTCTGCCCTCTACCCCCTGCCCAACCTGCAACGTCCCGACGAGCTAACCCTTCCCGACCGCGACCGCATGACTCTGCCCTACCTCACCACCGAGCGTGACCTGGCCATGACCTACCCCACGGCTCCCGGCTCGACGGCAAAAATTATGACGGCCACGGCAGCCCTGAATAAACTGGGTATCGAGGCTGCTTCTATCCGTTTTCCGATTAGCTGTGGCGAAATCATTCGGCGGGGTAAGGTTGAGAGTGAACCCTGCGGGGGCCTAGTTGACATGCGGCAGGCCATTGTCCGGTCGAGCAATATTTATTTTATTCGACTGGCCAACGAACAGGCGCTGGACAACGAAATGGCCAATCTGTACCTGGCTACCGGTATGAACATCGACTACATTGGAGGCTATTCGTTTACGGATACCCACACCCCTGCCGACAGGGCTACTATTCTCCAGCACTGGCACGACTCGTCGTTTGTGGTTCGACGGAAGTTATACAATGTACTGAGTTATCCCAAACGCTACCGGAGCGAGTTTTCGGGCCTGGCCTGGGGGCAGGGGCAGCTAACGGCAACCCCACTGTCCCTGGCCCGTATGGCCGGGAGTATTGCTAATGGGGGCGTTATGCAGCCCTCACGCTATGTACTGCGCCGGGCGGGGCAACCTGTACCCCTGGCACCAGGGGTAGCCCTGACTCGTCAGCCCGCTTATGCCAATCAGGTGCGCGATTTCATGATCGAGCAATCGAACCCCGGCGAGGGACGGTCTAAAATCAGTATCAGTCGGGTGGCAGGCAAAACCGGCACCCCCGAACGGATGGTGCTGGGCGAAAAACGCAACGATGGCTGGTTTGTATTCTTTGCCCCAACTCCAAACGGCGGGTCACATACGGTTACCTGCGTCAGAATCGAGTTGGGCGAGTCGTCGGCAGATGCCGTTAAATTGGCAAATACAGTTATTGCCCCTATTTTGCAGGCGCGGGGGTATCTGGGTACGTTCTGACAACCATTGACAAAGACCTTGATTATGGCTTTTCTGACAAACTTAAAGCAATTTTTCGGCATGGGGTCTCCCCTCCCATCGACTCCGCCAACCCCTACACCAGCCGATAGCCTCCCCCCGCCGACACGGGCCGGTATGCCCCCCACGCCCCAGCAGCGGGAGACTCTGTACCGCTTTATTGTGGAAAAACTAGCGGGTTATACCAGCGAGACAGCCGGGTTGCCCGTGGGCCTGACCCTGTGGGTGTGTTGCGCCGATGCCGCCGAGGAAGACCGCATGGGCATTGCCCTGTATGCCAATCAGCCGGGTCATTTTCAGCAAGAGCTAAGCCGCCATTTGGCCGATCACTACATCCAACTTGCCCCTAACTGGCAGTTCACGCATCAGTTTGTGACCGATACCCTGCCCGCCATCTGCACCTACCGCCAGGGAAATCTGGGGCTTACCGTAGTGCGCCCCGGTACTGACCAACCCCTACAGGCACGAATCAAAACACTGACCGGACAAACCACCGAAGCCAGCTACCTGCTTGACCCAGCCGTGCAGACCGACTTTCGGATTGGCCGGGGACAGACGGTGCAAACCGCGTCGGGCCGGATCAGAACCAATGACATTGCCTTTATTGATGCCGATGAGCCAAACTTTGACCCCGTGCGGGGCGAACCAAACCTGAGTGTCAGTCGCCAGCACGCCACCATTCGGTACGATGAAGCCAGCCGCAAATACCGCCTACTGGCCGATGCCGGGGGGCTACCCGCCAACGGCAACAAAACCAAGATACTGCGAACTAACGATACTACTGAACGGGCCGACCTGCCCGGCGTGGGCTACATACTCAACCCCGGCGAT
This sequence comes from Cytophagales bacterium, assembly GCA_038212815.1. Classification (GTDB taxonomy): domain Bacteria; phylum Bacteroidota; class Bacteroidia; order Cytophagales; family Spirosomataceae; genus JBBQUC01. The sequence goes on along the minus strand of JBBQUC010000038.1, from coordinate 4,312 downwards.
CAGATTGAACTGGGTGGAGAAGCCAAGCTGCTGCTGGAACTGGCCTGAGGGATGCCTAGGGCGATGCCCTGTGTTAATGATGCTGCCTAATCACGACTGAACCCCATTTCCTAACATGGAACTTCACGATTTCAAGACCGTTCTGGATGCGTATAAAGTGATTTTCTTCGATGCCTTTGGGGTGTTGAAAAATTATCAGGGCCTTATTCCAGGTACAACCGAAACGTTTGCCTGGCTACGTGAGCACCAGAAAACGTTCTATATCCTGACCAACGATGCCTCCCGTAGCCCGCAGGAGCTGGCTGAATCGTACCACAAGATGGGGTTATACGACATTACTGCCGACCGGATTATCTCGTCGGGGATGCTGGCGCGGGAGTACCTCGAATTGAAAGTGAATCACGGCACGGTGGCTTACTTAGGCACCGAAAGTTCGGCCCATTATATTGAAACGCCCGACCTGAAAACCCTGCCCATTCACGAGGTCGATTTAAACGACGTAGCCGAAATAAACGCCCTGGTATTACTTGACGATGAAGGGTTTGACTGGAACATCGACCTAAACAAAACTATTAACCTGCTTCGTAAGCGCAACATTCCGGTCATTGTGGCCAACACCGATGCGACGTACCCCATCTCCAAAAATCAGGTTGCCCTGGCCATTGGAGCCGTGGCCGATATGATCGAAGGGATTGTGGGGAAGCAGTTTATCCGGTTTGGCAAGCCCGATGCCCAACTGTTTATGTTTGCTTATGAGCGGCTGGAGCATCACCAGCCCGTGGGCAAACGAGATATTTTGATGGTGGGCGATACGCTCCGCACCGATATTCTGGGCGGCAATAAATTTGGGTTAGATACGGCTTTGGTACTGACCGGCAACACCCGCGCCGAAGATGCCGAAATGCTCATCCGCAGCACCGGCATTATTCCCACCTACATTTGCGAATCGGTTGGCATGGGCGGCTCTATTTCTGCGCCAGCAGGTTGACTACCCGCCGAATTCCCATGAACCGATGCTGATAGTAGTCGGCCTGGAGGTAGTCGTAGCGAACCCCGCCATTCCAGGCCGAGTGGATAAACTTGATGCGGTTGCCTACCACTTCGGTAATCATTCCGACATGGCCTATGCGGTGGCCACCCTGGCTGTGGCCTTTAAACAGAATCAAATCACCAGGCTGAGCTTCGGTCGTCTCGATAGCCAGGCCAACCGTACCCTGAGCCGCACTGGAATGGGGCAGCATAATCCCGAATTTCTGGAAGCAAAACCGCGTGAAGCCGGAGCAATCGAAGCCGCTGGGCGTGGTGCCACCCGCCCGGTAACGTGTCGACAGGTGCTGCCGGGCAAACCCAATTACGATGCTAACTACAGGAATCTGCCCATAAAAGGGTACTTTTAAGGAGGTTACAGTAGGTACAGACTTCGCCTGAGCGAGTCCACACCAGGTAGCCAGCAAGGCCACCAGGATGGTTTTTCTCATGTTTATAGGTTTAGGTAAGCACCAGTAATCGTGCTTAAAACTACGGTATCAGGAGTAAACCACCAAACAAATGAGGAGAAACTTCTACACAACGCGAAATAAAAAATCGTGCCAGAACAGCATTGCCATGTAGTTAAGCAACTGATTTTCTACAGCTACCCGCACCCGAACGGTGGTATTTTTAACCTGAAATGTAGCGAGTAAATTTCTTCGATGGCAGTCCACCGGAAGGGACTACTAAAGGTGAGGTAGGCTACTCGTCTACCAGCTCTCGAACAGGTAGTTCTCAATCTGGATCGGGCCACACCACATAGGCGTACTGACTGAACGCAGTGGCAGCCGCCTGAGCCGTGGTGAGGCCGTTGATTTTGGCGGGGTAGCCATAGTAAATCAGCAGGGGTTTAGGCGTATTGGGCGCAGGTTGAGCCTCTGCTCGCAGCAGCCATGCTACCCATAAGGCACAAAAAAGGAGAAAGCGCATCGGAACTATATCTACCTACCCCTACACTGTCAGCTCATACGTCTCCACAATCTGCTGATAACGAGGGTCATCCATAAACCAGACAATATCAAACTGCTGGTCGAGTTCCTGTAAACCGGCCTGCATTCCCTGTCCGAATTCGGGGGTGCCCGGCTGCATTCCCTGCGCGATGAGTTTGGCCGGAATGTCGGTAAACATCCCTTCCAGATAGACCTCGATGGCATCATTCGGGAATATGTCGATGAACCGCATGGGTGTATCGCCCGGATTGAAAAATGTATGCACCAACCCATGTGGGCGGAAGCCAAACCCACCTGCTTCGACAATAAAAATCTCGCCATCGACCATCATGCCCGCCGTGCCTTCCACCACGTACATCAGTTCGTCGGCTTGCCTATGCAGGTGAATCGGTGGCCCCATGCGTTTAGGAGCCACGTAGCCCTCGATGCAGCTAAACCGGTTGTTGGTCTGGCTTTGTCGAATCATGGTTCTGACCATGTTCACCCCATTGCCCACGCCAATATCGGTAGATTTTGAGGGAGCAACCGTAAAGGGACGCAGAGCCGTCTGAACTAGTGTATTGGTTCCCATAGTGATCGTTCGTTTTGTGAAAACACTGAATGATTTGTTTCAGCAAAACTAGTAGTAAGTGCGGGCCGGATGCTGGTAAAAAAGTGACAACTTTTCAATCCTCCCGCAGCCCCAGGGCGTATTCAGGGGCTTTTTGTTCCTGCTCAAAGAAAGCAGTAGGTGACAGGTAGGTTAGTTCTTTGCAGTCTTTGGCAAAATGCTGATGGTCGTAATATCCACAAGCCAGGGCAATACTCAACCAGTCGAGCGAGGGGTATTTGTTCCGTATCCGGTACGCCTTATCGAAGCGGGCAATCCGGTCGAACTGCTTGGGGCTGATACCGATGCGCTCTTCAAATTTTCGGATAAACTGCCGGACACTCAAACTCGACTGGTCGGCGAGTTGGTCTAACGAAACAGGCTGCTGTTGCCCTAAAATCAACTGGCTGGTGGCATCTACGGCGTGGTACTGTTTGTGAAACGACTGGACTAAACTAAGCAGAAATACTTCGACAATAGTCAGCATCTCGGTCAGGTCGTCGGTGCTGTTAAGCCGCTCTGACACTCCCCGAATGTTTTTAGGCCAAATAACTTCGGCATCAACAAAGGTATTGGTCAGTTCGCCCGACGGAATGCCCGTTAGCCGGAATAGCGCACCGGGCCGAAAAACCACCCGGATGGCTAAAAAATCGTGACCACCGTAGCGGTACATTGGCGTTGTGTGCACTCCATTAATGATGGAGCGGGTATAGGTAATAATCTCGTTAGAATTGGCATGGCTAATCCGTTGCAGGTCTCTGGGGTAGAATGTTAGCCACTGTTCGGGGCGGGGTGCCAAATACTTGACCGGTAGCGATACGCCCAGTCCAAACACGAACCGGACAATTTCGTACCGGTGAATAAACTCGCTCAGGGCCGGATTCGTGAACTGGCCTTTATACAGCATAGCGTCCATCCCGAAAGCTACTGATTTGCAGGTGATTTCCAAAGGATGTTTAGCTTTCGGCCAATAGGCCTTCGTGATGCAGATAGGGCCAAACCGTTGCTATACTGCAAACACTCAAAATCCTGAATACCCATCAGGTGATACAACAGGCCCGTATCCCGGAAAAACAATTTGGGAGCTTTTACTAACCGTTTACCCACATTGGCAAAATAGGGTTCTTATCGGGAGCAGCTACCAGACCCAGTGGGGGCAAGTCCCGTTCAATGTAGGTCTGTACAAACCCCCGAAACCACAGCCTGGCTATTTTATCGGTAGGGGCCAACAACGCACTGGGAAACCACCCCGTACGTAACCAACGAGGTAAGTATTCCGGTAGCCCGCAATCCTCACTCGCCCGTCATAGGTGGGCCTACAAACGGCACGTCATTGTCGGCACAGGCTTTAGCGAATGCCTGCGGGTTTTGAGGCATCAATTTCGTCATTTCGGTCATAATAGTTTCCATTTTACCGGCTGGGTTATAGGAGAAAATCAGGTGCGCCTTTTTACTTTTCTGGTAAAACGTGTGCGGCACCGTGCGTGGGCCAAACACCACATCGCCCGCCGTTGCCCGGATTTTTTCGTTACCCACCTGAAACAGGAACTCCCCCTCAACAATCATAAACACCTCGTCCTGATAGTTGTGGAGGTGCAACGGAGGCCCGGCCATTGGCCCGGCTTCATTTTTCATCTCAAACAGGCAAAATTCTCCGTTGGTGTCTTTACCCGATACTTTCAGCACCCCACCCGGATTTACGGTATCGAACCGAGCCTGGTTAGCTTTGACAATAAAGGGTTTG
>JBBQUC010000037.1:0-15079 GCA_038212815.1 Cytophagales bacterium | reverse complement strand
TGTGGCAAGTCGGTTATTATCAATACTAATCCGGGCTTATTTAATAATGGTGATTGGGGCGCTTTTTGCCAAACCGGGGCGGGAGGCAGCGGACAACTCATGACGGTAAAGGATGGTTCCTGGCACGACCCCGAAACGTGGAGTTGCGCAGTAGTGCCGCAGGCTACTGACCCCGTCTGGGTGCGTCATCAGGTAACAATCATGCCCAGACAACTGAATCGGGCTAAAAAAGTCTGGATAGAAGCATCTGGAAAGCTGATATACGAAGCAGGTGGTCTGTTGCGAGTGGACCAGTGAGCTAACAGGGCAAAGACGACGGGGCATCCTGCCCCCAATATCACAGGTGTGTGCGGGGTTGAGTACGTTCTTTTTTGAGCAGCTTGCCTACAATCAACACCCGTTGGCGGTGACATTTATTCGGGTAACCGCCAAAGCCGATGATCTATCGGTTGAATTTCCTGACCGATCACTCGAATTTGCGCAAACAGCGCATGGGCTGGGTGAAGGATAATGTTGTACGATAACGGTACTAACACCGATGGTATGGCAACGCCCAACTGATGCGGTGCTGCTAACCAGTCTTTAAGCCAGCCTTGCGTACGCTCGTAGGTTTCATCCTGCCAGTAAGCAGGCAGTTCCTCCCGCCTATAGTAGCGTATATCGTCGGGTATATCCAGGGAAAACACCCAGTAGATGGGTAACTCCTCGTAACGAACGGAGGGAGCGTGAGCCAGCGTTTCCACTAAGCCTAACTCAGGGGTAGAAGTAGCATATAACACACTGGTTCCTTTAGGGTTCCAGCGTCCGCCAAACAACTGACTACCGACAACAGATAGCGGCTCGTGGCAGTATTTGTCACGAATAATACGGTATAGGGTGGCCATAGATACTCCTTAGGCTGGCAAACCGTAGTCTAAACGTCCTAACACATCATCTACCAAGCCAAAGCCCGTTACCGTATCCAGAAGTTGCATAGGTGTCTGGTTCGCCAGTTCACGAATAGGGGTTCTAAGCCACGTCAGCACGGTTGACTTTCGCGCTTCAAATGTATCCAGCGCATGGAGTAATAAATTTTTGAGTAACAGCAATCGCTCAGAGGCATCGACACCAAACCGTTGCTCATCTTTAAGTCGGTGTAGATTGCGTGGGGTCATGTTAAGGGCATAGGCCATCTCCTTATCCGTTAGCCCTACTAAAGCAGCCACTTCATCAACTTCGGAACGCATAATGCCCTGCCGCGAAGACTGAACAAGTGCGAAGGGTGAAAAGCGAGTGGCCGTTAGTCCTACTGCTGAAGGTATCATACCAGAAAAGAATTAAGTCACGAATGTAAGTGAAATAATTCACCACACCAAGTACCACAGCGAAAACACCTCACACCCGCCAGATTCCGTTACCTTTGCCCCGTAAACCAAATCCCTTTATCCCCGATGAAAACGGTTGACTCGTATAACTTCGCCGGTAAAAAAGCCCTTGTGCGGGTAGACTTCAACGTACCGCTCGACGACCAGTACCGTATTACCGACGACACGCGCATCCGCGCTACCATTCCGACTATCAATAAAATCCTGAACGATGGTGGCTCGGCCATTCTGATGTCGCACCTTGGTCGGCCAAAGGGTGGGCCAGAAGATAAATTCTCGCTCAAACACCTCATTCCTACCCTCTCCGAAACGTTTGGCCGGGAGGTGAAATTTGCCGATGACTGCATTGGGCAGTCGGCTACCGACCTGGCCGCCAGCCTGCAACCGGGCGAACTGTTGCTGCTCGAAAACCTGCGGTTTTATAAAGAAGAAGAAAAAGGCGATGTGGCCTTTGCCGAAAAACTGGCCAGACTGGGCGATGTGTGGGTGAATGATGCTTTCGGAACGGCGCACCGTGCCCACGCCAGCACGGCGGTGATGGGGCAGTTTCTGGCCGACCGCGTGGCGGGTTACGTCATGCAGGCCGAAATTGATAATGCCAACAAGATTCTGGGTAAGGCTGAACGGCCTTTTACGGCCATCATGGGCGGGGCCAAAATCTCCGATAAAATCCTGATCATCGAGCGGCTACTCAATTCTGTCGATAACCTCATTATTGGTGGTGGTATGACCTACACCTTTACCAAAGCGTTGGGTGGAAAGATTGGTAACTCCCTGCTCGAAGCGGATAAACAGGAACTGGCACTGACCATTATCGAAAAAGCAAAGGCCAAAGGCGTAACTATTTATATGCCCCTCGACAACCTCTGTGCCGATAAATTCTCGAACGATGCCGACCGGCAGGTGATAAAAACTGGCGAAATTCCTGATGGCTGGCAGGGCCTGGATATTGGCCCCGCTACCATTGACTTGTTCAAAAGCGTAGTTGCGAGTTCAAAAACGGTGCTGTGGAATGGCCCTATGGGGGTGTTCGAGTTCGAGAATTTTGCGCTCGGTACCAATGCTATTGCCGAAGCCGTAGTGAAAGCTACGGAAGAGAATGGCGCGTTCTCACTCATCGGTGGGGGCGACTCTGCAGCCGCCATCAACCAGGCGGGTTACGGCGACCGCGTTTCCTACGTCTCCACCGGGGGCGGTGCCCTGCTCGAATACATGGAAGGCAAAGTGCTGCCGGGGGTGAAGGCACTCGACTAAACAAAAAAGCCGCTCCTCATCCGAGAGCGGCTTTCCACGTTTTCTTAACCTAAACTAAACCTAATTCTTGCCGTGTTGCCGCTCCTCATCCGGGAGCAGCTTTCCACATTTTCTTAATCGCACCGGCGACCCGGCTAAACTAAACCTAATTCTTTATTATCTTTATTGCCTTGAGGCAGTGGTAACATTATGTTAGCAATTAATGAGCCAAAAGAAACAAAACGTTCGATTGGCCCGTTTTTTTGCTTTAATTAGTAGTACCACCAACCCGACCCTGCTCGGCAGAAGTAGCCGATTGCCGTTGTCTGGCACTTTTTACGTTCTGATTACCAAAGCGATACGTGAATGTAATCCGTGCCTGCCGACTCATCCAGCGCGAGTTGATTTTGAAGTTAATATCCTGATAATTGGTCGATCCCCGGAACTGATTCCACCAGAAGGGGTCGTTTACGTTGAGCCGCAGGGTAGCTTTTTTGTTCATTAGTTGCTTCTGTAGCCCTACACTGAACGCCCCCATTGGCTGGCTCTTGAAGAACCCATACACCCCCGCCGAATTGTACCAGGCCGACAACTCTGCCGAGAAATTATTGGGGAGCTTGAAACTGTTCGACGAGTAGGCGTTATAGGCCGTGAAACTCACGTTGTACTGCCCGCCCAAATACTCCGTTTCGATGCGGTTGTGATAGACCGTAAGGTTGTTCTGCATGGTCCACCACTTCGTTACCGACACCGGGAAACTGAACGTCAAGTTCAGGTTGTTCTGCGTGGCCAGGTTTTGGGCGGTAATGTAGGTGATATTTTTCTCGGCAATCTGGTTAGGCACTTCACCCACAATCACGTCGGTGGTGTGGCTGTAGCCAATAGTGGTGTTGAACGCACTCTTATATACGTGAGTCAACTCAACAGAATGGCTGTACTGCGGACGCAGGTTGGGGTTACCTTGCTGGTAGGTGAACGGGTCAAGGTAGTTCACAAACGGATTCAGCATCTGGTAGTCGGGCCGCTGAATCCGGCGACTGTACGATAGGTTCAGGGTATTCGTCGAATCGAGTTGCCGCGAGATGAATGCACTCGGAAACAGATTGGTGTAGTCGCGGGTAAACTCCTGATTCAGCGTTACGGAGTTGCCGTGTGCGTGGGTATTCTCGACCCGTAACCCCAGTTGTACCTGCGTTTTCTTGTTCAGCTTGCCGTTCCAGTTCAGGTAGGCAGCGTTGATGTTCTCATTGTATTTGAAGCGGTTCGAGCGGGTAGGGTCGGGGATTTTCTGGGTATCCACAAACGTGAAATACATCATGTTGTTGTCGGCCAGCACATACGAGCTTTTTACCCCGGCTTCCCATTTACCCCCCTTTTTAGTCGGATGCACATAATCGGTCTTGGCCGCATAAATGTCGATGTCGCTGGGCATTTCGTTGCGGAGCCGGGCAATGGGTTGTAGCAGTTCGGTGCCGGTAGGGGCATAGTAGCTGGTCGTCAGGTCGTTGTATGAGTCCTGGCGGTAACGTACGTAATCGGCATCGGCGGTCCACTCGCGGCCTTCACCCATGTCGTACTTGTAGTTCAGGTTACCCGTCAGGTTTCTAAATGGATTGCCGCCGAGGCTGCGCGTAGTAGGCCGACTGGTTACCTGATGGGCCTCGTTGCTGATGACCGAGTAGTTGATCCCGTTGCTTTGCCACTCGTTCACAAATCCATTCACCAGTACGCCCAAGGTGCTTTTCTTGGTCAAAAAATAGTCGATACCCCCTTTAAAGCTATGGCCTTCATACTGACTGGGGTTAAAGGCAGTCTGGTCGAAGTAGGTGAGCTTCCCCTTGTAGTTCACAATCCGGTTCAGGGTGTTTTCATTCATTTGGCGGTTGTTCACATACGAATAGGTGCCAAAGGCGTTTATTTTTCCCGCCCGGTAGTTCAGGTTCAGCGACCCATTGACGCGCGGAAACAGTCCATCCCGGTTATTCACCCCATCGTAGAGGGGTGATACATCAGAGCGGGCATGGTTAACTGAGCGCACTGAGGGGGTTTGATAACCCGCTCCCGTACCCAGCGTGAGCGAGCCGTTAGTGCCGAAATTCTTGTTCTTTTTCAGCCGAATGTTGATGATCCCGGAGTTGCCCGCAGCATCGTACTTAGCCGATGGGTTGGTAATGATCTCAATTTTTTCGAGGTTATCGCTCGGCATATTCTGCAACAGTGTATTGACTTCCTGCGCTGATAAATAGGTCTGTTTGCCGTCGATCTGCACAATAACGCCCTGCTTGCCTTTAAGCTGAATGGTATTGTTCTGGCGGTCGACCGTTACGCCGGGGGCTTTCTCCAGCACGTCCAGCGCAGTGCCACCACTGGCCACAATGCTATTCTCGACATTCACCACCGTGCGGTCGATCTGCTGTTCGATGAAGGGCTTTTTGGCCACCACTGTCACCTCCGCCAAACTCCTGGTTTCGTCAGACAGAGCCAGCGTTGGCACGGTGTAAGACGGGCTAAGCGGCTCAATAGCGAACGACTCCGAATAGGTTTTTCGGTAGCCAAGTTGCTGGGCCAGCACCCGGTAACGGCCCGCGCCTACATTCTCAAATTCGTAGCTGCCGGTAGCGGTGCTGATGGCTCCTTTCACTAGGGTAGAGTCCTGCACTTTAAGGAGCATAAGGGTAACAAATTCCAGACTCTTGCCCGATGCGTCGGCCACCTGCCCAACAACTTTGCCTTTGGCTGGTACCTGAGCAAAACCGCTCAGGGAGAGTAAGATGAATATTGCGGAGGTAATGAACTGTTTCATGATGCGTTGAATCGACGTAAGTACTACCTGTTTTCTCGTTTAGAACAATGCAAAATTAAGTAGTGGGCATAACAAGATACCTTTTCTTACACAAGCGGTTTTTTTGGGATGATAACTGGCAAACAGGGGGATTTTGTGGGTAATGGTGGAGTAATTCAGGCTAAAGATGCGGATAGGTGTCGAAACGTTGCATTGTCTGAACCAGGATTACATTGATTTTCTAATTTCGTTGATGGAGAAACCATCCGGGTTGATCAGAAAATCAATGTAATCCCGGTTCAGACATGCTTCAAATCCGAAACCCAACGGCCCATACATTGGCATCAGGCCCCTGGCCAGTTTTAAAGAGGGAATTGGGTTCATACCGGAAAAAGAGGTGTACCTGCTGCTGCCAGCCAACCTCGGCCTGTAGGCCAAACCGCAACGGATTTACGTTATACGAGTTATGATCGCGCTCGGCTTTGCCACCATCCGGTTTTACTTTGGTGTAGCTGTCGAGCCGGGCACCTACATAGGCTCCTGCCCCCAGGGTGAACCCCGACCGGAACGCGACGTTTAGCATAACCGGGATATTGAACTGGCAAACGGTGAGCTTCGACTTGTCTAAGGCACGGGTTTCGCTCACTACCTGCACGCCCGTAGCTGGGTTAGTAACAAACCGGTTGTTGCCAGTCAGCATGAAGTTGTTCCAGGCAATTTCGGGACCGATACCCAGCCGGAGTTTGGGTGCATCGGCATTGGTGCGGCTGCTGAGCAGAATATTCCGTCGCCACGAGAGGGCTACAAACCGCGAGCCGATGCCGCTGAGGTCGTAGGTAGCGGGGGTACCACCCAGGCCGTTCAGGCCAATGTAAATCCCAAAATCTTTGCTGAACTGCTCGATGGTGCGGCTCGCCCGGCTCGAATCGCGCCGGAAACTAAATTCGGTTTTGGCTTTGATCTGCGCCTGGGCAGCCATAGGAACGGTGAGGGTAGCTGCGAGGAGGAGAGTGTGTAGCGTTTTCATGATTGAAACTATGTTAACGTGTTTGATTTACTTGTTTGCTTAGAAGATGCAGTCCGGTAGGGGTGAGGTTGCAGCAGCATTCATTATTTTTTTAGGGCTGGTATTCATTCAGGGTATAAACCGTTACGCCTGGCATAGCCCGCAGTAGGTCGAGCATGATTTTTCGGTGATTGGCTCCTACGCCCACCACGACCCGGTTTACCCCCAGCGCACGGGCGCGGTTGACCACATTCTGGCACATGCCTTCGTTCCGCAGTTGCCAGAAATGGAGCATGTCGGTTAGGGCATTTTCGGGGAAGTTGGTGGCCCCAAACATCCGGGTGGCTCCGTAAAAATTAATGATGTTAAGGTACTCGTCGCCGTCAGGCGAGTTGAAAAACGCATTACTCATGCCGGCTGCTTCGGCTTTCTGACTGGCCTTGCCCAGGTCGGTGGTGTGTTTCATCAACGCGGCATAGCTTTTGCCGTTTGCCGAATTGCTGTCTGTACTGCTTTCCCATTTCCGAAACAGCGAGTCGGCTTTATTCCAGGCGGCTTGCCAGCCGGTGTTGCTGGCAATCCATCGGTTCTATACTAGCCAGATGAAGTTGCTGCGCCAGTGGGTGGAAGATGGTATAATATTCGCTATTCCGCCGAAAGCCGAGGTTTTTCAGCGAGTCGATGGGACCGAGAACGCGGGTAAATGTGGTGACCTCTTCGGCCCCGAACGCAGGACGTAGCTTGTCGAGGAGGTAAAACTGGTATGACGCATTGCCGAAATCGTGGGTCAGAAACAGGGCGTGGGCCAGGTACATCCGATCCTGGTGATAGTTGGAGTGGTCGCGCAGCAGTTTGTATTGAGTCTTGATGAATTTTTTCGGGTTTTTGGGCAACGGATGGCCGATGCTGGTCAGATAGGCCAGGCGTTTGTCAATGGCTTCTTTATTCCAGTGACGATCCAGCGCGTCGTAATCGGCGGGCGACAGGTTTTCGCCAAAAATGGCATCGGGTCGGAAAGCCAGGGCTTTATTTAGCGTGTACTCGAAGTGTTCGACGGGTTTAGAGCTGTAATCGTGAGAGGCACCAATGAGCAGAATTTCGATGGGTTTAACCGCCCCGGCCCGATTGGGTTGGGCGTTGGCCTGGATCAGGGTAACCAGCAGCAGGAGTGAAATAAGGCGCGTTTTCATGAGGTATGTCCGGTTTTTGCGTGATTGATGGAACAAAGGTGGGGCGGTTGTTGCTCCCTGCCAACGCTATTCGACCAACCCGCTCGTTGTGTCGGCTAAGGACGGTTTCAGCCGATGAACACCCGTAGCGGCTCTAAAACGCGTTGATCGGTAAAAAATGCCCGTTGGTCGAATGGAGTTGGGGCCGTAGATTTAAGGGCGGTACTTCGGGCATTCGTTCGCGCACTCTGTATGAATACACTGCTTTCCCGGTTACTCAACAACCGAACCCGCGTTCGGAATCTGTTTTATAGCCTGATTTGGGTTATTATGGTACTCACAAATGCCTATAATCCAGAACAGCATCAGCTTCGGTTCGATCCGTTTAAAGTGTCGTTCAGTTTGGCGTTCTGGCTGGCGGCCTGGGTAGAGCATCGTTTTGTGCTAAATCCCTACCTGAACAGTAGGCGGCTTGGCTGGGCAATAGTGGGCAGCGCAGGAGCCATTGGTTGCTTTATTGCTACGCGCTACCTGCTGGAGCAGCAACTGTACTGGTATGTACTGCACATCATTAACTACAACCCTGGCACGTCGCTGCTGTACTATGCAAACGATAATGTGTACTACGCAATGCCAGCCCTGGGGGTAGGGCTGGCGTTTAAGATTATGGAAGACTGGTTAGTCCACCAGCAGGAACGTGCCGCGCTGGTAAACGAGAAAACAACGGCTGAACTGGCCTTTCTGAAATCGCAGGTAAACCCGCACTTTCTGTTCAATACCCTTAATAATATTTACGCGCTCACTTACGCCAAGTCCGACGAGGCACCCGGAGCCATTCTGAAACTGTCCGAACTGATGCGGTATATGCTCTACGACAGCAACGGCCCCGGCGGAGCGCAGCAAAAAGTGCTGCTCTCGAAAGAGGTGACGTATTTGGAAAACTTTGTGGCTCTCGAAAAACTCCGCGTGGCCAATGCGCAGGTGAAGCTACAGGTTGAGGGCAATACCGACCTCTACCGGATTGAACCCCTGTTGCTGTTACCATTTGTTGAGAATGCGTTCAAGCACGGCAAACTAACCGACCCCGGCCATCCGCTGGTAATTGACCTGAGTGTGCGACAGGGCACCCTGCGCTTCGATACGTTAAACCCCAAAGCCGACCGACAAAAAGATGCGGTCGGCGGCATTGGTTTAGACAACGTGCGCCGACGGCTGGCGTTGCTCTATCCAAACCGCCATACCCTCCACATTACCGACGAGCCAGATCGGTACGCTGTATCGCTCCAACTAACCCTATAGCCCATGCGCTGTTTCATTGTTGACGATGAGCCATTAGCTCACACCATTCTGGCCGACTATATCCGTAAAGTGCCGTTTCTAACCCTGGTGGGGGCTACTACCAGCCCCATTGAAGCCCTGAGCCGGGTGCAACAGGGTGAAGTAGATTTGGTGTTTCTGGATATTCAGATGCCTGAACTGTCGGGGATTCAGTTTCTGAAACTGGCGCAGAGTGGCCCAGCCGCCAGCCGCTGCAAAATCATTCTGACTACTGCCTATACCGACTATGCCCTCGATAGCTATGAGTACGGTGTTACTGACTATCTGCTCAAACCTATTTCGTTCGAGCGGTTTTACCGCGCCGTGCAGAAGATAATGCCTACCCCTTCAGGCATCCTGCCGGAAGAGCGATTGCCTGAACAAATCAATCTATCTGCTCCGCCAGTTAATCAGCCATCGGCCCCTGACTTTATCTTTGTGAAGACTGAATATCGCTTGCAGCGGGTCAGTTTAGCTGATATTCTCTATGTAGAAGGGCTGAAAGATTACGTCTCTATTTATACTCCCACCGAGCGGATACTGGCCCTCCAGACCCTGAAAACAATGGAGGAGAAGTTATCTGCCCGTCAGTTTATGCGGGTACATAAATCGTATATTGTGGCTCTGAATCGGGTAGAATCGGTAGAGCGCAGCCGGATTTATGTCGGTAAAGCCGTCATCCCGATCGGTGACACCTACCGCGACGAATTTTTCCGGCGCATCGACGGCTGAATAGACCCACTTACCGATTTCGCAACTCCCACCAGGTCCAGGCGGCTAAGGCGGTTTCGGCAACGGCAAACAGAATGAGGGCGGGTTTGGCCATGTTTAACAGCACAAAGGCCACCAGTCCGGCGCAGAAAATAACCCGGCCTGTTACGGTAGCCCCGACCACCTGTTTGTTACCATAGCGGGCCATCGCCACGTAATAAATGGGCAAGATCACCACCAGCATCCCCAGCACCCGAATCCAGATTTCGTGGGTGGGCGGGAAGCCAAACATACCAAGCATGGTGTTCGGTATAAAAAGCAGTTGCAGGCCCGAAAGCAGGGCATACACGGCCTGGCCGTAAAGCGAATTGTAGGGTTTAGTCATGGTCCGTTTTTTGGGCAAGTAACTGATTTTTAGTGAGCAAAGCAATGGTTTTTAAAACCACCCCCCTGAAATCACGAACCATGCCCACATCCGCTTATCTTTGCGCCATCGAAATTATCTCCCAATGGCTTATTTACCGATACACCAGATTCTACAAACTGCCCAACCCGGCCAAACCGTAACCGTGAAAGGTTGGGTACGCACGAAGCGCGAAAGCAAAAATGCCGTATTCATCGCCCTCAACGATGGCTCTACCATCCATACCATTCAGGCTGTGGCCGAAGCGGGCCAACTGCCAGATGCCCTGCTGCGGCAAATCACCACCGGAGCCTGCGTGGCTATTACGGGCGAGATTGTTCAGTCGCTCGGTGCCGGGCAAACCATTGAAGTGAAAATTGCCGAAGTGACCATCTACGGCCCCGCCGACCCGGAGAAATATCCGCTGCAACCCAAGCGACATTCACTGGAGTTCCTGCGCGAGATTGCCCACCTGCGGCCGCGTACCAACACCTTCGGGGCAGTATTGCGGGTGCGCCACAAATTGGCGTTTGCCGTGCATAACTACTTCAACGCCAATGGCTTTTATTGCCTCCACACGCCAATCATTACGGCCTCCGATGCCGAAGGAGCGGGCGAGATGTTCCGCGTCTCGACGCTTGACCCGTATAACCCACCCAAAACCGACGACGGTAAAATTGATTACAGCCAGGATTTTTTTGGTCGCGAAACCAACCTCACCGTATCTGGTCAGTTAGAGGGTGAACTCGGTGCGCTGGCTCTGGGTAAGATTTATACCTTCGGGCCAACCTTCCGGGCCGAGAACTCGAATACGACGCGCCACTTAGCCGAGTTCTGGATGATAGAACCCGAAATGGCTTTTTATGAACTGGCCGATAATATGGCCCTGGCCGAGGATTTCCTGAAATACCTCATCCGCTATACCCTCGACCACTGCGCCGACGACCTGGCGTTTCTGGAAAACCGGCTGAAAGAAGAGGAGAAGACGCGAAAAAAGGAGGAGCAAAGCGAACTGAGCCTGCTCGACAAACTCCGGTTTGTGGTGGACAACGACTTCGAGCGGCTCACCTACACCGACGCGGTAGAGATTCTGATAAACTCTAAACCGGCTAAAAAAGGGCAGTTTCAGTATGAGGTGAAGTGGGGCATTGACCTACAATCAGAACATGAGCGGTATTTGGTAGAACGCCATTTCAAAAAGCCGGTGATTCTGACTAACTACCCCCGCGACATCAAGGCGTTTTACATGAAGCAGGATACCGAACCCGCTGCCAACACCCGTGGCGAGGTATTTGGCCCTACGGTGCGGGCAATGGATGTGCTGTTTCCCGGCATTGGCGAGATCATTGGTGGTTCGCAGCGCGAAGACAATCTGGATAAACTAATGGCCCGGATGCACGAGGTAGGCATTGAGCCGGAAGCCCTCTGGTGGTATCTGGACACCCGCCGGTTTGGGTCGGCTCCGCACGCCGGTTTTGGCCTCGGCTTTGAGCGGCTGGTGCTGTTTGTGACCGGCATGACCAACATCCGCGATGTTATTCCCTTCCCAAGAGCACCTAAACAAGCTGAATTTTAATACAGGGAGCTGTTCACTGATAATTGCCTATGCTTGCACTCCTCATTTTTCTGGCCATGTCGTCGGGCTTTGTGGTGGTCGGGGTTTACCTGGAGCGCAAAGTATCGGCGTTTATGCAAGACCGGCTGGGACCGATGGAGGTGGGCAAGTGGGGCATGTTGCAACTCATTGCCGACCTGCTGAAACTGCTACAGAAAGAAGACATTGTACCCGCTGCCGCCGACCGCCGACTGTTTCTATTGGCTCCGGCCATTATTTTTGCGTCGGTATTTGCGGGCTACGCCGTGATTCCCCTTACCCCCGACTTGCAGGGGTCGGCGGCTGCGGTGGGCGTGTTTTACCTCATGGCCATTATCTCTTTCGATGTGGTCGGGATTCTGATGGCGGGCTGGGCTTCCAACAATAAGTATTCACTGTTTGGTGCCGTGCGGTCGGTGGCGCAACTCATCTCCTACGAGATTCCGCTGGGCCTGGTTATTCTCTGCACCGTGATGATTGGGCAAACCCTGAATTTGCAGGAAATTAGTTTCCAGCAGGGCATCTACGCCTACCAAACCAACTACCTTTTTGGGCTAAAAGCACTCAATATCGACGTGACCAACTGGGGGGGTATTTTTAGCTGGAATATCCTGCGTAACCCGTTTCTGATCCCGGCCTACGTTATATTCTTTATCTGTACCCTGGCCGAGAGTAACCGTGCCCCCTTTGATTTGCCCGAAGGCGAATCGGAGATTGTATCGGGGTTTCATACCGAGTATTCGGGAATGCGCTGGGCCTTGCTTTTTTTGAGCGAGTACGCCATGATGCTGCTCGTGTCGTTTCTGGGGGCTATTCTGTTTTTGGGGAGCTGGAACACTCCCCTGCCTAACCTCGGCCCCCTGCGCCTGGCCGACTGGACAAGTGGCCCGCCCGGCACGGCCTGGGGCAACATCACGGGTGCGTTCTGGCTGCTCAGCAAAGCGCTGCTGGCCGTGCTGGTGCAGATGTGGGTGCGCTGGACTTTCCCCCGCCTACGGGTCGATCAGCTCATGTTTTTATGCTGGAAAGTGCTTACACCTGCTGCTCTGGTATTGCTCCTCATTTCAGGCATGTGGCGGCTCCTGATGGTCTAGTTTCAGACTCTGCCCCCTTGGGTAATCTTTCTTTTCTCACAGGTCTAAACCGATTGGTGTAGTTTTTGAAAAGAACCATCGGTTTAGTCGGAGCTATGGATCCGGGGTAGGCTTGCTAGTAACCAAAAGAAGCTAGAAGCACGTTTATTAACAAAAAAATATCATTTCTGTAGAGTATAAATACTTACGACTATTACTGAAATTTTACAGGAGTTCATGAATTTTTTTTTCGTGTAACTAAATAGGTAAGTTTTTAAAGTATCATCTATGGCAGTATTAGGCTATTAAGCTGTAATTACCTAAAAAGCCGGTATTTACGGTTGTTATTATTTTGAGCTGACCGTAATTTACATTGATTGAAAATGGTAAATAGCATTACAATTATGTTACTTTATTGGATCATTACCTCGTTATTTTATTCTTTAGTATGTGTTGGTACTATTATTGCTAACAGCCTTAATGTCCTCAGATGCATGGATAAAGAAAAAACTTTAACTAGGTAAATACTTTCATAATCTGACCTATCCCATGACCGCCATGAATGATCAACGTGTACTGGCTACTATGCAAATGGATTCTTTAGCGCAACTTTTACAATCTTATCTTAACGTGCGTGCCGCCGTATTGAGGGCCATTGAAGACAGCCGCATCAGTGACGAAGATATTGAAACTACCCTGAGAATTACCTATAGCACGGCCTTTCGTCGGCGTAAAAACCCCGACTCCTGGCGGCCTGCTGAACTGGCTCTGTTAGCCGCAACTCTTTCACTGCCAACTGCCCCTTTTAGTCGCCTGGAGAAATTAGCCGATCAACTCGTCGAACTCCCTGCCGAGCGTCGCTACAGCCTGATGAAAGCCTGCCAGCTTGATAACGCTAAACTCCAGGCCCGTCGGCGTGATTTTTACCTCTGGCAGCATAAAGAGTTGGAGCGGATGACTTCGGTACTGCGCAACCAGCGGTAGGGCAATAGGCCACTCCAATTACTTCCCAAAAAGTAAAATATGCTGCTGCGGTAGTCGGCCATCATTCATTAGCAAGCGCAACCCTACCGCCCGCATTTCTTTCGTTGCCTGACCCACGGTCAGTTTATGATGCGGCTTAATCATCACTCCAGGGTCTTCGGCCCGATATTCGACCAACACCACCCGTCCACCCGGTTTCAGGGCGCGTACAATAGCCGTCATCATCTCGTGAGGGTTTGAAAACTCGTGGTAGGCATCCACCATCAGGGCCAGGTCAATGCTGTTTATAGGTAGTTTTGGATCGGTAATGGTACTTAATACCGGCAGTACATTCGGCGCGTTGTTTTTCGCCTTATTCTCGGTCAGATACTGAATCATTTCGGGTTGAATGTCCACCGCCAGCACCCGCCCCTGTGGTACGGCCCGTGCCAGCCGAAAACTAAAATATCCTGTTCCGGCACCAATGTCAGCCACTACATCGTCCGGTTTCAGGGCGAGGGCTTCCAGCAATAAATCCGTTCGTTCTTCCTGTTGCCGTGCGGGCCGCTCAAGCCACTCGGCTCCCAGATGCCCCATCACCTCGGCAATTTCACGGCCCAAATACACCTTGCCTGTACCGTCGGCACTCGGCTGCCGATGCACATAGATCGCCGTTGTGTCAGTGGCTTGCCCAACAGATTGGCTCGACGTGGTGCGACCGCAGGCCAGTAGAGCCAGGAGGCTCGCTGCCTGGAGTAATGGCCCGATAGCCCGGTTTGAGACTGATTGAAAAAGCATAAGTCTTGCGTTCGTTTTTGGGTAAACCTATTGATTTACCTACTTGTTCACTACCCAGCCTTCTAGTCCGTAACCCATACCTGGCTTACCGGAGTTGGCTACTGGATGCTGCCTGATTATAAGCTCCAAAACAACCCAGCCCACCCTGAATAGTTGACGGGATTGGTACCGGCTCGGCAAACGGATTCCCGTCGGTGGCCCGCTGATGCTCAATAGCCTGATGGTAGTGATAGTAGGAAGCATCAACATGCCATAGATTAATGGTCACGGATGCGGGGTTGTTGTTGAGAATAGCCAGAGCCGATGCGGTCAATCGTTGTCCATCCTGGCCTATATCCGTGATAAACCCCGCCGGATTTCCGGCTAGTAGTATAGGCTGGGCAAGGACTGAATCTGACCGGATAACTGTTGGGTACCGAAGTTGACCACGTAGCTGGTAAAAATTGGTGGCACCGGCCGGGTCGTACCAGGTGGTGCGGATTGTCCATTGCCCGCGCTGAGTTAGTGAATCAATGCCAATTGCCTCGATGGGTATAGCTATAGGCACCGTTACAGAAGCAGAAACAGGGCGAAAATTGGTTGCCTGCACCGTTAAAGAATAAGTTTGCCCAGCCATAATGGGTAATAGTCGGGCATCAGCCAGATAGAAATTCAATTGGGGATTAT
>JBBQUC010000036.1:0-15171 GCA_038212815.1 Cytophagales bacterium | reverse complement strand
CCACGCGCCGTTTGTTGGTCACATCTTCGCCAATGATGGTGAACGAAGCAACCATGCCGTTTTCGGCTTTATTGGTAATGACCGAGTTGAGCTGCACCTGCCGTGATGCTCCCGACCGCGCTAACATGCTGATTTCGCGCTGCTCCGTAAAATTGCCCTGCCGGAGTGCTTCCTCAAAATCCTGCTCTAAGCTGGCGCGGTCGGCGGGGAGAATAAAAATATCAAAGAAGTTCTGGCCAATAATTTCATCAGCATGCCAGGCCGTTACGCGAAAGGTGTAGGGATTGGCATACGAAAGGGTGCCGTCGCGCTCGACGGTCAGGCCCACCAGATTTAGTTGATCAACAGTTCGGCGAACATCAAACATGGTAACAGGCGTTGCAGCGGTGATGCCTCAAAGATACTAACACATCGCAGCTTTCGGTATGTAGGCTGCATGGCCGATTGATGCAGCCTGTCTCCTGGCCTAAAAAGCGTTACAGGTTAGGCAACCACAAGCCCATTGTGGCCCCGAAAATCCCGATAGCCATAAGGATCGTAACCAGAAAAATGAGGGTCGCCGTGAAGAGACTGAATACCTGATGCTGTTTTTTCTGGGCATACAGATACATCTCCAGCAGAATCAGCGAGAAAGGGATAGCATAAGTGAATACGGCCAGCACCGTAAGAAAAGGTCCGCTAAATGTTTTCGGGTCGAAACCGACGGGTCCACCGTTAACCAGCAGCCAGCACATTAATCCCACCCTGAAAAACCAAACACCACTGGCCGCCATAAACAGCCGCATGGCCCAGTTCCGGTGCTTTTCAAGTTGACGTTTCCTGGCGTACCTGATTGTCAGTAAAGCAAATAAGAGGATATAAACAGCCTGAATACTGATACTGATGTGCTGCGTCATGTCGCCCACGGTACCACGTGTCCACACCATTATGAATCCAATTATGCCCACCAACATAGCCGTACCGACGTACATTCTACCCAGCCAGCGATGAAACAGGCGGAAACGGTCGCGTATTGGTGGCATCAATTGTAAAGGGCCACCAATAACTATAATAGCTGCTAACAGTACATGGGTACCTATGGCAAGATTGCCTGTCCAGTCGCCTTCTACGTAGCCACGGGATAAGACGTTATTCCAGCGCGCAAAGTCGCCAACGAGGGTCGCTTTGCCATAAAATAACAGAATATAAACGCCAAACAGCCATTGACCAACGGTGGTCACAGCCAGCCAGGTGCTTGCCGCGAAGCTCAGGATTTTTAGCGCAAAGGGAGTGGTAATTTTTTCGGGTAAAGGAATAGGGGTTATCATAGCAGAACGGGCTTTACGTTTTCTCAAACATAAAGCCGCTCCTTGCTTCGCTGATTAGACAAATGTCTAATACGGATGAGCGGTTTTATTTCGGGGTGAATGTTAGAGCGTAATCTCTTTACGTAGTCGGCTCAGATGCCGCTGCGTAATACCCAGATAAGAAGCAATATACCCCAATGGCACGTGCTTGATGATGGTTGGCTTCTCCAACAGAAATTTCCGATAACGGTCTTCAGCCGAGCGATTAGCCAGGTCAGTAATCCGGTTTTTGTCTTCCTGAAGATGTCTTTGGAGAATCTGAATCGTATAATCTTTCTGGGTTTGGCCCTGCATAGCCCCTACCTCTACATCATCCCGGCTGATGCGAAGTAGCTCGCAGTCGGTAATACAGTGCAGGTTTTCGTTCGATACGGTGCGGTTCATGAAGCAAGTGTAAGCCGTAAAAAACCGGGAGCCGTCGTTGAGGTCGGTGGTTATCTCATTATTGTCTTTATCTACATGGAAGTTCCGCATATAGCCCGAAACAATAAAGTTATGGTAGTGAGGCACTCGACCGGCTGGCTCAACAATGGTGTCTTTATGAACAAAAACTGGCTTGAATAACTGCCGGATCAGGGTCTTATCCGTTTCGGGTAGAATCAGAATTTCAGCTACGTAGGTAAAGAGTTTCTCGTAATAATGGTCCATGGCGTGAGGTGGTCTGTATTGGTTGCCAACATAAGGTTTATGTATTTACCCCAGTTTATAATTCCGGTACTCGCCAATGCGCCAGCCGGTCAGTTTACGAATGGCTTCGAGCAGGCGGTTTTTGGGAGAGAGCTTTTTTTGGCGGATGTCGTGATCGAACTGCCAGTTCATGCGGGCAATGCGGGGCTGCATCACGGCAGGGTGAGTGCCTGTAAAGTGGGCCAATGAGTCGACCTGACTGTAATCAAAGGCATCGCGGTTGGCTTTCTGGCGGGCAATATCGGCATCGGTGGTCCAGTAGCGGGCAAAATTATGGAGCTTACGCCGTTGCTGTTCGGGCGGTTTTACCCAGCCATAATGGTAAATCTCGGCCTCGATGAGTTTGACGGTTAGTTTCTGGTTATCCAGCGTGCGGAATCCCTGCGCATCGCGGTAGGCCTGCACCCGACCCGTATTCCGAATTACTCGAATCTCGCGCCGATACCACCGGCGCGAATCGGCCACGTAGCTGTATGAGCCGTAGAAATGCCGATACCCAAACAATAGGCCTTCTATCTCAGGGCTTTGGCGGTATGTTGCCATAGCTGTCTTCACGGTGGGCAGATACTGTTCGTGCAGCACTTCGTCGCCCTGAATATAAAATGCCCAGTCTGCCTGCGGATTAATGGCGGCCAGAGCTTTATTGGTTTCCAGGGCCAGTACGCGTCCCCCTTCGCGCATAGAATCGTCCCAGATGGTTTCGATAATTCGGATTTTAGGCGAGTTAATCCCCTGAATCAGGGCTAGTGTCTCATCGTCCGACTGCCCTACAGCCACCACAAATTCATCGCAAAGCGGTAGCACTGACTCGATAGCTTCCACAATGGGATACTCGTAAATAAGGGCGTTGCGAATGAAGGAAAAACCGGAAACGAACATGCGTGAAGCGAAAGTAAGTAGGGCAAAGGTACAGCAAGCAAAGCGGTTATTGACCCGCACAGCTTATAAAGCAACTTCCTTGCGCGTGTATTTATCCCGATAGGCAATGGGCGACAGGCCCGTAATTTTCTTGAAGGTGGCCCGGAACGCCTTGGTGTCGGTATAGCCGACGTTGTACATAATTTCGTTTACGTTTTTTACCCCCGGCTCCAGTTGGTTTTTGGCGGCTTCAATTTTAACCCGCTGTATGTATTCGGCAACGGTATTATTGGTAATTTTTTTAAACCGCCGTTCCAGACTCCTACGCCCAATGGCAAACGCATCAGCCAGATCATCAATGGTCAGTTTGTCGGCAACATTAGCCTCAATGTAATTCTGGATGTTCTTCACCACCTCGTCGTGGTGGGCTTTCTGGCCCTGAAACATCATAAAGGCCGACTGGCTGCTGCGATCCATGTCGATAGCCAGGTATTTGGCCACTCGAATGGCCATAGTGCGATCGGCAAATTTCTCGACCAGGTACAGCAGCAGGTTCCAGTACGAAGTAGCCCCTCCACTTGAATACACGCCATTCTGCTCGGTAATGATGCTGCCGTCCACGAGGGCGACGGCGGGAAACATGGCCCTGAATTCATTGGCAGCAACCCAGTGTGTCGAGCAGGCTTTGCCATTCAGTAAGCCCGTTGCCGCCAGCAGAAATGCCCCTACACACAGGCTCACCACTTCGGCCCCTTGTGCCTGCTGCCGCCTGATCCAGAGAATCAAATCAGCATTCAGTTCCAGGGCGTGCTGCATGTCGCCACTCAGGGCCGGGATAATAATCAGGTCGGTTTTTTCTACCTGTTGCACCAGCCGGTCGGTATGTACGGTAAACAGGCCGCCATGCAGGTGTACATCTGTCGATAAACCAACCAATTCCACCGTAAAAAGCGGGGCTTGCCCGGCCTTCTCCAGAAAATCGTTCACCGCCGTGAACATCGTGCGGGGGTCGATGATGCTGGCTAAAACGGCCTGTTTAGGCACAAGTATCGAAACGTTCATGCAACGAAGATACGCAAAAGGTTTGTCGCAATCAACCCCCTAAATAGTCATTTCCGTGCCTGCATAATCGGCATCGAGTACGTACTTTTGTTACAGATCAACCAAAAACTGGAGGTTATACAGCTATCATGTCCAGACTTAATTGAGAACATACTACCTCTCCAAACAGATGCAAACAATCACCACATTCCTGACCTTCAACAGTCAGGCCGAAGAGGCTGCGACGTTGTACACCTCTATTTTTAAAAACTCAAAAATCATCAAGGTCTCCCGCTTTGGTGAGGGCGCACCTGTCCCCGCAGGCACGGCCATATCGGTTACTTTTCAACTCGACGGGCAGCGGTTTATGGCCTTAAATGGCGGCCCACACTTCAAATTTGCCGAAGGTATCTCGCTCTTTGTTCATTGCCAAACCCAGGAAGAAGTCGATAACTACTGGGGAAAACTCACCGAGGGGGGTGGTCAACCAGGGCAATGCGGCTGGCTTAAGGATCGGTTCGGGGTGTCGTGGCAAATCGTTCCAGCGGCCCTGGGTCAACTGCTACAGCACAAAGACCCTGCCATATCGAAACGGGTGCTGGAAGCCATGCTAACAATGGGTAAACTGGACATTGCCGCTTTAGAGCAAGCGTATAATCAGTAACTTTACTTGAATTTACTGAGTAGCGTAACGCTATTGGCTACCATGCCCGTGCTGCGACTGTAGTATCCAAACCGCAGTTCAACGCTTTGCCAGGGCCGAATACCGGCCAACCCACCGGGGGTAGCTAACCGAACCCCCACCCCTAAAAACTGGCTGTCACACCCCGAAATATAGTAGTCGCTGGTGTAGTATTTCTCCGTGGCAGCATGTTGACCGTAGGGCGCAAAATAGGTAAACGAGTATCACTAAAAGGAGTGTTTTCATGATGTACTGACAAGACCTGGCTATGAACCGACTACGCACTGAATAACTACGAATGATGCAAAGCAACTACCGATGAATGACGCGAAGCTAACTCAAGCCACCGATGATACAACCAGTGTTGTATCATCGGTGGCGGTTTTTTAGGCGGTAATACCCCGGCTACACGTTTGGGTAACGGCAGCGCATGTACCCTGGCTTACCTGTGCCACCATAATGCCGCTCTGCACCAGGTAGCCACCCGTCTTTTTTAAGTTAGCTGCCGATGCGCTGGTCAAGTCGATGGTTAACACTCGGTTTTAATCGCATTTAGTTCTGCCGTACCCAGCGTAGGGCCGGTTACCGTGCTGGATTGGGGCGTAGTAACGGTGCCATTTTGCGCTGCCGAGAGCGTCAGGGCTTCTACAACGGTATCTTCTTCATGCACGCAGGAGGTAAGCGCGGCTCCGGTAAAGCCCATTGATTTTAGAAAGTCAAAACGAGTCACGACGGTTTACAAGGTTTGAGCCTGTGAGTATTGATCGCACAAGTGCATCATCACAAACCAAGTACGGTTTTTTTATAACGATCGTTGCAGGGCAAGTAGTCTTTCCGGGCGGGCAGTCAACTTGGTTATAGAGGGGGTTCTTACCCGGTTGATCACCCTTTTCAATCTGTAAACCCATTTTTTCTTTTTTCTCCCTTGCCTGTCCGGTTTAGTCCTTGTTGTTCGTCATCCTATCAAAACTAGCAGCGAAGGTCGTTGTTAGGCAACCAAACACAACCAGAAAACGGTCAATTATGAACAAGTTCATGCTAATTTTCCATAACGAAGTCGCCCAAACGGCCATGAACCCCTCGCCTGAAGAGATGCAGACTGAGATGCAACGCTGGAACGAATGGATTGGCGGCATTGCTGCACAAGGCAAATTTGTTGGCACCGACGCACTGATACCCACTGGTAAAGTGATGCGCGGCTCGCAGCACATCACCACTGACGGTCCCTACAGCGAAGGCAAAGAAGTAATTGGCGGCTACAGCCTGGTTACGGCCGATACGATTGAAGAAGCGATGGAACTGGCCAAAGGATGCCCTATTTTCCGGGGCGAGGGTGCTGTAGAAGTGCGCCCGGTGGTTAATTTCGACAATTTCACCGCCTGATGAACCCCGAACCCAGCCAGTTGGTAGCCCACCTATTCCGGCACGAAGCGGGCCGGATGGCCTCGGTGCTGACCTGCTGGCTGGGATTTGGCCAACTCGATCAGGCCGAAGACATTGTGCAGGATACCCTGATGCAGGCTCTGCACTCCTGGCCCATATACGGCATTCCCGATAACCCCCGTGCCTGGCTTTACCAGGTGGCTAAAAACCGCACCCTGGATGTGCTGCGCCGGGATAAAACCGCCCAACGCCTGGCCAGTGAAGCAGCCGCTACTGAACCCACGGCTGAAGCTATGGATACCGACCGGCTTTTCTTCGACGATGACATCACCGACAGTCAACTCCGCATGTTGTTTGCCTGCTGCCATCCGGCCCTGCCTGTCGAGTCGCAGATAGCGATGTGCCTGAAAATTTTGGGAGGCCTGAGTATTCAGGAGATTGCCGGTGCCTTTCTGACCGCGCCCGCTACGGTCGAAAAACGGCTGTATCGGGCCAAAGAGCGGGTTCGGCAGGGCGAGATTCCGCTGGCAGTACCTGCTGGGCCGCAGTTACCACCCCGGCTCGATGCCGTACTGCGTAGCCTGTATTTGCTCTTCAACGAAGGCTACACGTCTTCTCACCCCGACACGTTTATCCGGCAGGAATTATGCGCTGAAGCCATGAGGCTGGTGCATTTGCTGACCCAATACCCCCGCACGGCGGGGACTACGGCCTATGCGCTGCTGGCATTACTCTGTTTTCAGGCAGCCCGATTTCCGGCCCGTACCGACGATGCGGGCGATATGCTGTTGCTCCCGAACCAGAACCGCAGCCTATATAACCCCGACCTGATGCAACGCGGGCAGTATTACCTAAACCAAGCCGCTGTTGGCAACCTCCTCACCGACTACCACCTCGAAGCCGCCATTGCTGCCTGCCACACCCTGGCGCCCAGCTACGAGTCTACCGACTGGCCCAAAATTCTGTACTATTATGATTTGCTGCTGATCCGAAAGCCCTCGCCTGTGGTGGCCCTGAATCGGGCGGTTGCGTTGGCCGAGGTTGCTGGCACCGAAGCTGCATTAGCCAACCTAATTAGTCTCTCCGGGCTGGAGAACAACCAGTATTTTCACGCCCTGCTGGCTGATCTTTACCTTAAAAATAACCAGCCCGAAGCCGCCCACCAGCACTACAGCCGTGCCTGGCAGCTAACCCCATCTTTGACCGAAAAAGCCCTGCTTAGCTGGAAGTTATTCACCGGACGATCCCCAGTAGACGGGCTTCCTCGAGCGATAGACTGTCGGTAAATTTGTGATTAATGACCCACTCTGGCCGGTTACGGAGGTCGCGCCAGGCATCTTCCAGGCCGTGGCGTTGCAGCCAGTTGCCAGTCACCTCCAGCCGAATCTCGTGCGTTGCTACGTCGGTAGCAGCCTTCTTGATCTTCTTTACCAGTAATGGATTACCCGCCACAGCCGGTATAGGATTAGCTTCGCCAACCTTCTTATGCCGACCAATGGTGGTCTTGATTTGGGATGCCGTAATGGATTTTTGACGGCGTTCAGCGTCCTGCGCTACTTCGGCCCACACGTCCCGGCGGGTTTTCAGGGGCAAGTCGGCCAGGGCATTGGCGTGCGATTCGCGGGTGGGTAAGGGTAAGTTGGCCAGTTTGTCGGAAATTTCCGACAAACTATTTACGACCTCAGCGGCCCCCATCAGTTCGTAGGCCCGCTGTCGTTTTAGCTGAAACCGCTCGCGGCAGTACCCTTCAAAGGTGCGGTGAGACGACCGGTAAAGCTTGCCCCGCTGAATGTCGAGCAGGGCGTTGCCAACGGCCAAAAACGTATCCAGTCCATTGGCAATGGTGGTTTCACAGGCTACCAGCCGCTCTGTTTCCGTCTCCGTTAGGGCTGCTAAGTCAAGTACTCCCTCCGATTGCCCGGCAAACAGGGGCATAGCCGAATCGGGCAGGGGTTCGCTATGGAGATCGGTGAGCAGATTGTCGAATGATTTACCCCGTTTCATGCGTAGGGAGCTGTTACGGAGGTTACCTGTAGAAATTCCGTACAAACTAGCTCAAAGTCTTTAGCCCCGCGCGATTTGGGGGCATAATCGAAGATAGACTGTCCAAAGGCGGTGCATTCCATTAGGGAAACGTCTTGCCGGATTGACTGCTGAAACAGCCGGAGGGAATTATTTCCGATCAGTTTACTGTGCACGGTCTGCCCAAATTTAGTGCGCAGGTCAAACTTATTCATCAGAATGCCGGCCAGTTGAAGAGATGGATTTAGCCGTCGGCGCACTTTGGATACGCACTGCAGTATCTCATCCAGGCCAGCATAGGCAAAGTTTTCGCCCTGCATAGGCACCACAAACCACTGGGCCGCTCCCAACGCACCAACCGTCAACGCCCCCAAACTGGGTGGGCAGTCAATTACCACAAAATCGTAGGGGCGCGCTTCGAGCAGTTCGCGCAGCAGATACCCGTTGTCGGGTTCCATGTTCAGGCGGTGTTCGTAACTCAGCAGATTCCGGCTGGCGGGTAATAAATCTAATTGCGTACCCCGAATTAGCGTTTCATCCCAGGACGCTTCGCCCAGAAGCAACTCGCCAATGTGGTGGTTTGCCTGCCGATAGCCAACTGAACTGCTGAGGTTACACTGGGCATCGAGGTCGATGAGTAATACCCGAAAACCGCGCCGGGCGAGCGATGCGCCCAGGTTGAGCGCGGCAGTGGTTTTACCAGTACCGCCTTTGTTGTTGGTAATGGCAATAGTAGTTGGGTAGGGCATATGTACGGTTTATTCACAGCCACTCCTACAAGTATCTTGCCAGACAGATGCTTATCTTGCCAAAATGCACAAACGATAAACTCGCTCCATTACAAAGTATAAGGGCCACCACATAAGGTTTCCCCTACCGGCGGGGCAAATGTACCTCGGCCATCATGCAGCGGGCCGAGCCGCCACCATTGGCTTCAATCATCGACAGGTCGAAGTGCATCGGAGCAGCAAAATCTTCGAGTTGATTGACTTGCCGGGGGGTGAGCGATTGATAGGCTGCGGACGACATAACCAGCAGCCGCTGCTTTCTCTTCGTGCTGACCTGTAGCATGTTGCCCGCAAAATGATTCATCTGGTCAAGGGTGATCTCAATGATGGCCTTGTTAAGTTTTACCAGTTCCTGTCGCACCAGCAGCCGCTCATCAGGGTCAGGAATGGCCGCCAGACACACCAGTGCGAACGTATCGCCAATGCACATCAGTACGTTGGTATGATACACCGCCTTCCCGCCCTCGTCGGCAGCATAAAACGACACTATCCGGTAACCCGTTTGCCGACTAAACTCAGCCAGCACGTCGGGATGCGTGCGGGGCGACAGGCAGGCAAACGCCACACGGTGCATCCGGTCAAGTACCATACTGCCAGTGCCTTCGAGGTATTTGCCCTCCTGCTCAAAATGGGTTAGGTCAACCACCCGCGCTACATGAAACCGCTGGGCAAGGTTGTCGATGATGTCTTTCCGCCGTTCGAGCCGCCTGTTTTCCGCCTGCATGGGGTAGAGTACTACCGTGCCACTAGCATGAAACGATACCCAGTTATTGGGGAAAATGGAGTCGGGCGTATAGGGGTCGAGCGTATCATCATAGATCATTATATTTACCCCGGCAGCACTAAGTTGACGTGTCATCTCCTCAAATTCGCGCCGGGCCTCGCCCTGAGCCGTGTCTCTGGTCTGCTCGGCCACGGTGCTGTCCTGAAAAGCGTTCGAGTCGGCAGTCTGTTCGTTAAACCCAAACCGAACGGGCCGAATCATCAGAATGCGAGAGGTAGTTTGTGATTGCATATATTCTCGTCAATATGGACGTAAAAATACGACTTAAACCATCATATTCCATCACGGAATAATGGCAAACTCATGCAGTGCGACCCACCCCGGGCGCGGCTTAGCTCGGCAGAGGGGAGCATAATGAAGGTATTCTCAACGGTGTCGGGCGACGATTCGTCCCGCTCGAACCGGTCGAGCAGATCAGCGGCCCGCACCACATCGAAACCGGCAGCGCGGAAGGCATCGGCAGTTTTGTCGTTGCGGTCGTAGCCCACCACTACGCCATCTTTCAGTGCCAGCAGGTTGCAGGAGTCTGTCCATTGCTCCCTGGCCCCAAACGGAAACTCGTTGTTTCCGGAGTAGATAAACTGCACAGGGTCGGTGCAGCCCAGATCATTCTGGCTAATGTCAGTCAGCAAGTCTTCGAGGTTGTATATCTCGGTGGGCTGCTGCTCCTGACCTTTGGTGAACTGCATAATTTTCAGGTCTTCCGATACATCTTTGGGCGCGAAGAAATGGATAACATCCTTCTTTTTGGCTTCGTCGCCAGTGCGGGCCAACGAGTGGAGCAGCACCCACATGTTGCGCTTTACCTGCGTAAATACAGTGTCGATGTGCATGTAATCGCGCTTCTTCGGAATCTTCACAATGGTCACTTTGTCCACCACGCCTTTAGCAAACACCAGCCGCATAGCCTGCTGGGCACCATACAGGGTAGTGCGCTCCGATACGCCAATCATCAGGTGGCGCGGGGCAATCATCATCACATCGCCCCCCTCCAGCGTCGAGCGGGTTACGTCGCGGTCCTGGTCGGCATCGGCCAGCAGAAAGGCGTGCTCATTATCGGGAATCTCGATGATGTTATCCCGGTAACCGGCAAACAGGGGGTGGTGAAAAAAGATATACTGCGTCAGCAGTGCCTCACGGGTACGGGCCAGTTTGGCAGGTTTGTTCAGTAGAATGTAGTCGTTGATAACGATACCGATGTCGCGGGTAAAAATGAAATTAGGCAGGGGTGCAAACAGCATACTGCGGTCGGGCAGCGAACCGGAAATCAGAATTTTGGCCAGTTCGGTGGGGTCGTGCTGATGCAGAGCCTGCTGGGTGCGGAAACTGGTGCGCTCAATGCCGCAGATGGCCGCAATGAGCTTGGTACGGATCACCTCCTCGTGCAGAATATCGGTCAGCAGCCGCTGAATATCCACCACCTTATCGGAGTTGAAATAAGCCGCGTGGTCAGGCTTGAAAAACGAGCGGTCCGTGTCCGCTTTCAACGCGGCAATGCGGCCCCGCACCTTCTCGGGATCGAGGAAGTAAAGCAGCAGTTTCACGTAGTAATCATATTCATCCCGGCGCATGGTATCGAGGTGAATGATGTCTTCAAAAAGCCAGTCCTGGGCTTTAGAGGGTACTACTTTGCCCAGCCCCCGGTCGGGGCTATGGATGAGCAACCGCCGGAGCGTACCAATTTCTGAGGAGACTTGTATGGGAGCATTTCCGGCTAACGCTGACGGAGCAGTGGTGGTTGGGGTAATCATAAAAAGGCTATTATTCGGCGAGCAAGGTACGGCTTTGAGCGGGGAAAAGAAAGGTGTAGGCAAGGACTGGACGGGGCGCAGGCTGAGTGTTGTTTAAACCTTCACCCTTCGCCCCTCACCACCTGAATAGTTATTGCCACGAACGAGTTTCGTTAAAATTAGCCATTGAGCCAGACTGATACGTTTTTTGGCAGGAGCCGTGGCTTTCCTACCCGGTATTTTATACCGATAGATAGGTTCATTCTATTGTTTGGATAGAGTTAAATCAGTGTATTTGGGACACACCTTGGTATTCTGCCCTGTACAATACCGCCGTTAATCCACACGGTTCCTTTTCGAGATATACCAGTGTGCAGTCAATGAAAGATTTGGATTCTATGAAGTTGTTTTTTAATACCCAAAATTACGCACGGTGAACCGATTACCACCTATACCGCTTCGACCGGCGGGCATCCTCACTTTGGGCAGCAGTACGAGTCTGCCCGGGCGCATGGCATCACTACTATCCCGGCCATACTCCGCTTAGCTCGCAATTAATGTTGCTATGTAAGTTCTTTGGACTATTTTTTGTTGTACTAAAAGTTTGGTAATGATATAGCAATTTATACCGATCAAATTAAGGCGTTGCCTACCGACGGTCGATCCCCCCAACTCAATCGGTTAACTTGCCCACTTGTCGAGAAACAGTCAATTGGTATAATTTTATTTGTCCAGGCGGTAAAGCAGCCAAGTGATCCAGGTTAATTGCCTACTACGCTTTTAGAACCTACAATTGCTAAAATAACTACATTTTGTTTGCAATTTATCAACATATATGTAATTATGTGACTTCAAGAAGCCATATGGCATAATTGTTGTTTACTCTTTATAGTATTTATAACCGACAGATAATGTAGTTAACTAAATTCTTTAAAAGATGAACAAGCACTTTCTGCTTAGTCTACTCCTCACTTCGATGAATGTGAGTTTTGGCCAGACCCCTAACCTAGGCACCGCTTCCAGCTTTGCCCTATTTACGGCAAACGGGGCATTCACCAATGCGGGTGCATCGGTGGTGACAGGTGATGTTGGCACGAATGTTGGGGCCTTCACTGGATTGTCAATTGCAACGCCAATTCCAGGCCCAGGAACCGTATTTGGAAACATTCGTTTGCCAGGCAGCACAGAAGCAAACCAGGCCGCTACCGATCTAACAGCCGCCTACAACTCACTGAATACAGCCCCGTGCAGCAGTACGCCGATAGGCCCTCTATTAGGAAATGGACAGGTTATTACGCCGGGTGTTTACTGTCAGAATGCGCCCGCTGCTGCATCTACATTAAATGGAACATTAACATTAAATGGGGCGGGTGTTTATGTTATTAAATTAAATGGGGCGTTAACGACAGCCACCAGTTCGAGTATTATTTTGACGAACGGTGCCTGCTTCGATAATGTATATTTTCAGGTGAATGGTGCCGTTGATATAGGCATTGGTTCTGTTTTTAGAGGAACCATACTGGCCAACGGGGCTATTCGCTTATTGACAGGTGCATCGCTTGAGGGTAGAGGCCTATCTATTGCCGGGGCAATAGCCTTGAATGCCAATAAAGTCACGGCAGTGCCAGCTGCTTTGTCTCTGAGTGTCATACCTGGAACTGGCTCCTGCAATCCGGCCACGAACCAATATGTGCTTTCGGCTACTATTTCGTTGACAAATAGTCCGGCAGGTACGATCACCCTTGCCGATGGCTCCAGTACAACGACCATTTCTGTTCTGACGGGGCAGTCGTCAGCCAGCTTTAGTTTATCCGCTTTGGTGGCCGGAACAGGAACTCATACCCTGACGGCTACCGGTCTGACTTGTAGTCCTGTCTCCGTGACTTACACGGCTCCAGCCTCCTGTACCGTGGCCCCCGCCAGTTTGGGCGGAATAGTCTATTCAGACAATAATACGAATAGTGTACTGGATGGGGGCGACACACCTATTGCCGGTGCGATGGTGACCCTACTAAATGGCATCAACTCACCGATTGCCTCTACAACCACCAACCCATCGGGGCTTTATAGTTTTATGGGCCTGACTCCGGGCGTTCCTTACTTGGTGAGTTTCACTACCCCGGCCAACTACTCGGCCACATCTCCCAGCGTTAGTGGACCACTGACGCTGACCTCCGGGGAGAACAACACCAGTTTAGCGAAGGGATTTGTGCCACTGGTTATTCCCAACAATCCCCTGCTGTCAGTGCAGCTATCGGTGAGTCCCTCTAAAGCTAAAGTTGGGGATTTGTTGACCTACAGTTTGGTGCTGACCAACTCTGGTTCAACGTCAGCCGCTACAACGGTAAGGGATTCGATCAGTGCCGGTATCACCTATGTATCAGGCTCAGCTACCGTGCCTGCTGGCACATCGTTGACGGTTGGTGTGCCTGTTAGTTTCTGGACAGTACCGTTCATTGGGGCTGGTCAGAGTCTGACACTGACCTTCCAGGTTAGCGTGGATACGAATGGAATTCTCTATAACATAGCCACTATTGCGGGTGATACGGCAAGTACCTGCACCTCCATACCGGTCAAAATGTGTGTCGGTGATGAATACACCTTAACGGTGCCGACAGGACGTGCCAGTTATCGCTGGTATCGGGATGGAGTGCTCATTCAGGGGCAGACGAGCCATGTATTGGTCGTGACAGAACCGGGTATCTATAGCTCAGGCGTGGATAATGCCAGTGGGTTATGTCCTGATTTTTCCTGCTGCCCTTTCATTCTGGAAGCCGATACCTTGCCAGTATATCAGGCTGTAGCTATAGGCACTACTTGTCTGAACAACAAGCCGCAAAATAATGGCCAGCTTATGTTGAGCAATTTTAACCTGTTGCATACCTATCAGTACGCGCTGGGTGGAACATTTGACCCAACTGCTTCACTCTCCGGCCCACCCCAGACAATTCCGAACAATGGTTTGATTGCCAGCACATTGGCTAATTTCTTAGTGACTCAGCTTTACACGGTGCGGGTGTATAATTTATCGGGTTGTTACACGGATATGACGGTGTCTCTTCTACCAACCGTGTGTGGTTGTCCAACCGATATTTGTGTGCCCTTTGTGATTATGCAAACCCGGCGGCCCAGTCGTATCGGTGATCCAATTCGATAGTCACTTAAAAGTCATACTTTGGTTCTCGACAAGTGGGCAAGTTAACCGATTGAGTTGGGGGGGTCGACCGTCGTTAGGCACGCCTTAATTTGATCGGTGTAAATTGCTATATCATTACCAAAGTTTAAATAGCTCAACTGCTAATTGTAAAAACCATGAAAAACAGACCTCTACGTGTCCTCTTAACCACTACGCTGTTCGTGTCATCAACGCTAATCTTTGGCCAGGCTCCCAACCTCGGAACAGCGGCAAGTTTCGCCCTTTTTACGGCACAGGGCGCCTTCAACAATGTGGGAGCATCCGTGGTGACAGGAGATATTGGCACAAACGCAGGAGCATTTAGTGGTTTCCCGCCAGGAACAGTAGTTGGACAAACCCGGTTGCCAGGCAGTACTCAGGCCGACCAGGCAGCTACCGATGTAGTGGCCGCCTACAACGCGCTGAATTCGGTTCTTTGCGGGTCTGACATAGGCCCCGTATTAGGAAATGGTCAGACTATTAAGCCGGGGGTTTATTGTCAGGCTCCCCCTGCGGCTGCGGCCACACTAAACGGAACGCGGATTCACATTTGCAGTGCATAAAGCTTGTTCTTAGCGACTTGAGCCGGGGTTAGATAGCCTAAGCTTTTACGAGGTCGATGGTTGAGTTGATCTTGAATCCAAGATACGTCGGTGGGGCGGATAATACTAATCG
>JBBQUC010000035.1:0-15964 GCA_038212815.1 Cytophagales bacterium | reverse complement strand
GCCTGGTTTTCGACGATATCCTTTTTAGGAACAAAAAACTCCTCACCAGCCGCGTTTGCGTAAACCAGAGAGGCTGCCTCTTCCCGGCGGAACAGCCCCGTCTTGACGCTGCCATTTTTTAATTTGATGGTATACGTACGGAAAGCCTCCGAAATGTTGCGGTTCGGATCGATGATTTTAATCGTCAACGCTTTGCTACCCCAGTTGCCAATGCCATCCAGTTGCGGACCAATCATTCCCCCTTCTTTACTGATCTGATGGCAGGGCGAACAGTTCTGGATAAAAAGCTGCCGACCACCACTTGCCGACGCATCCAAATGCGCCAGCCGATCATTGATCAGGGCTTCGCGCGTTTCGTCAATCGAGCTCAAATTAGTTGTTAGTTGCTTAAATTCAGCAAGTTGCCTTGTACTGGCATTCAGCAAAAGGCGATCTTCAAGACCAGGTTGAACCAGAATTCGGGTATAGAGCACCCCGTTTCTGACTTGTTTCAGAATGAGGTCTTTTCCATCTGGTAAAACGGCAAGGGCCTTTAGCAGTTCGAGTTGTATTTCGCCGGTGGTGGTTTTCAGACCTGCCTCCAATACGTTTCGGGTTTGCGACAGGGGTGCTTCACCCAGAACAGTAGCCATGTCTTTGCGGTAGGCATTCGCATACTTTTCGTTACTGAGCATGGTGCCTATCCGGGCGGCATAGTGTTCCGGTGATAGACGGAGCAATGCCCGGGCGCAGGCCAGCTTAATGAACGCTGCTGTTGACTCCTTTTGAAACAGTGCTTGAATCGTAGGCTCCAGCGATGCGATGTTAGACTCCCCAGCGGTTTGGATGGCGAAACGTTGCTGGTCACTAAGTTCTTTCGAACTAATTGTGGGAAATGGCACCACCGACGGGCTGAACCCTCCTACCCACAGTGATCCGGATGATTGGTCGACTAATTCCAGGTAAACCTGCTTCCCTGTGTAAGCGGCCAGGTTCCAGGCGACCGTCTCTGACAGGTACTCTTCTGTTTTGGGGAATTCCTGCCGGGCGATGATTTTAGTCGTGTCGCCAGCCAGCCGGAGTTGAACCCGACTAAGCCCGTTAGCTGATTTTTTGGGATTATAAGTAACCACCGAAAACGTCAGCGACGAAGGGGCTGCGAAGACGGGCGACTGAATTACCCCCCGAAAACCGTCTAAATCATACCCGATCATTTTCAGCGTCGGCGATAATGGAGTTGTCTCCGGTGGCGTCCGAAAGGCAACTGGGCCGTTTTTTAAGTAGGGGTTACCGTCCAGGCGGTAAGGCCAGGCTGCTACCGTCGGTACGTCAATCAGTTGTTGCGCGAGGCTGATTCCCCATTCGCGAATCGATTCGTTGACGACCTCGCCCTGCTGTCTGATACTCTGCTGAATGGCCATAAACAGCCGGTACTGATTACTGGGATCGCCCGTATATTTCTGCTGAATAAAAGATACAAGACCATCACGTTCTCCGCTGGGCAAATAGAACGCCGTTTGCCGGAACAATTTCAACTCCGTCTCTTTGGGTAGCGTGGCCGTTTTAATAGTACGCAGTAAAAATTGACTGGCATAGGCCGTATTAACCCCACTCATCGATTCGCTTAGCGCCACCTGATCGGCGGAATTCCAGGACGCCTTAGCAACGACTTTACCTAAATCGACCTGACGAAGCAAGTTGCGCAGGCTAAGCCG
Organism: Cytophagales bacterium; assembly: GCA_038212815.1. GTDB lineage: Bacteria > Bacteroidota > Bacteroidia > Cytophagales > Spirosomataceae > JBBQUC01. The sequence goes on along the minus strand of JBBQUC010000035.1, from coordinate 14,270 downwards.
GGTTGTGTAGGCCATATGGGTGTCGTACTCAGGAATACGTTGTTGAAAGGCCACTAACGCCTTCACCGTCTCCGTAGCCGGATAATTCGCCAGTGCTTCCACTGCGGCCCGCTGCACGTGCGGAATGGCATCGGTCAGTGCCTGAAGTGTGGGTTGGCGAAATGCCTCCCCCGGCTTTTTCATTTCCCGAATAACACGTAGCGCGTGAGTACGTACCAGCGCATCAGGGTGGTGCAGGGCTTTCAACATGATATCCTCCCGCAACGCTCCCAACTGGTACAAAATCCACAAACCATGCGCGTACTGAGTTTCGGGCGTTTTCCGGCTGTTTAAGAGTTGAGAAACAGGCTCAATGGCAGCCTTACCCACACGGTGGATCAACTGGTCGGAGGCTGTCATCCGGATCGGTAGAATCTCGGTGGATAATGCTGCTATCAGGCTTTTTAGGTCGGCTTTAGTCCAATCCCGGTAGCCAGCCTGATTGAGCTGTCCTTTGTATGTAATGCGCCAGATGCGCCCCCGCAGCCGGTCTCGGCCGGGATTATCAAGTGGTACTTCATAGTGACCAATAATCCGGTTGTAGAAGTCAGCCACGTACAAAGCACCGTCTGGTCCCTGCACCACATCAACCGGGCGAAACCAGGGATCAGCGCTGCGCAAAAAATCGCCCTCCATCCTGGCAACAGGTGTGGATCCTTTGAAATTGTAGGAGTTGCGGTAAATTCGGCATTTTACTACGTCGCCCATGTAAAAACTGTTGCGATAAGGTTCGGGGAAGGTGGTTCCCCGGCTCAGGGTCAGCCCCGCGAGGGCTGTAGCTTCCTGCTCGTGTGGTTTCATGGCCGGGCCAAAACCAATGCCATCGACCGCCCGCCCGAAGTGGGGATACTCGGCACCCGTGATTAGCTGATAAAGCGGAGATGTGTGGCAATCTGACGAATATAAATACCCCCAGTCGTCGAACATGAGTCCGAACGGATTGACGCGGCCTTTGGTGGTTTGCTCGGCGCGGCTACCGTCCTCCCGAAAGCGAAAAGTGTTGCCAGACCCTAGTGTAATACTGTCGCTGTCGGTGCCAGCCACTTTGGATAAGTTCGTGTAACCATGGCAGGCGTGAATCCAACCGTCAAAACCGCGCGTCAGGTGATTAATCATGCCGTGCGTGTCTTTGTAGCCAAACGGGCCAAGCAAAACTGTACTACGTTCCGGCTTGTCGTCCCCGTTCGCGTCAGTCAATTTGTAAACATTTGGTATGCTAAAACCCACGGCACCATCTGGTACGGGTAAAATGCCAATAGGAATATTTAACGTATCGCTGACGGTAGTGAACGTGTCGGCCCGCCCGTCGTGGTCTTTATCTTCCAAAATGCTTAGCCGGTCCTTGCCTTTACTAAACTCGGCTGGATAAGGGTATTCAACGGATTGGGTTACCCAGAGTCGCCCTCTGGCATCGAATGCCATGTTCATTGGTTTACCAATCTGCGGTTCGGAAGCAAACAGGCTGATTTCAAAGCCGGGCGGCAGCACAAATCCTAAACGTTCTTCTTCCGGTGAACGTGCTTCCGTGGTTCGGACATGTTCATCAAAATCACTATCGCGGATTGGTTGACTCTCCTGGGTAACAGGCTGTGCTTTTTGCTGCTGCCAGTACGTCGTACACCCAGCAACGAGGAGCAGTGTGAGAAAAACGGCAATTTTAGGCGTCATTACGTTCATCATTCCTGGGGTAAAAGGATGTTGGTAGGGCTGTAAGTCAATTTGCCGATCAATAGTCCTGGCCTGAAAAAAGGGGCTGGTTCTTAAAGTATATTTTGGCAGTTTATTCTGCCCACCACTACTAACGCCTATTGGGCTTGCTCATAATGACTAAGCACTCCTTTTGACGTGGTCAGAACGGTAGCAGTGGCAAAAGAACCGTTCCCTTCCAGTCTTGTTTCCGTTTCCAACAGGGCGCCCCGGGTTGGGTCTGAGACCAGTCAATTTGATTACGTGATAAGAAAGGCCGTTGCGAAATAGATTTTCATTGGCTAAAAACGGTAGTCAAAATCCTTCATTCCAGAAAATACATAGGCCATCTTTTCCCGCCACCACTACCTCTTTGCGGCCATCGCTCTGGAGGTCAGTCACGGCAAAATAGATGCCCGTGCCTTTACCCTGATTTGGCAACCCGTAGCTGATAATCTGTTTGGAAAAACCTTCGCCGTTCCATTTATAGTAGTAGATACCCACGTTATCGGTGGCACCGGGGTCGCCCCCCATGTGCGCCCTGTATCGTTTGCCAGTGATGAGTTCGGGCTGGTTATCGCCGTCAATGTCGGTCCAGAACAGGGCGTGGAACTGCGAATTGAAAGGGTCAATGGGGTGCTTTTTCCAGGTGCGTTGCCCGCTGCTACGTTCATACTGCTGCTCGTACCAGTCGAGACCATAACCGTGACCCTGCCCCACGATGAGATCGGCCAGTTTGTCGCCGTTCACGTCGGCCACGATAATGGGAATACTAGCCCCGCCGAAAGCAAAGCCCGGATGGTAGGTCCACTTGACGGCAAAGGGCTTGACCGGTGCTTCCAGCCACCCGTCACTAACCACAAAATCATCCCGTCCGTCACCGTTCAAATCGCCGAAACCGAGACCGTGGCCCTGCGTACTGTAGATGGTATGTTTGGTGAATTTGCCCGTACCCTTACCCGCTGCATCTCGTTGTAACACAAATACGTTCAGCGGCTTATTGGGTGTGTTGGGTACGATGTCGAGCTGGCCATCGCCGTCTACGTCCCAGGCGCGGGTGGTTTCTACGTTGCCTACCGTGTCAATTACGGTCTCTTTCCAGTCGCCATCTTTACCCATCGGGTTGGCCCGCCAGCGGAGGGTAGCACCCCACCAGCCGCCGGTCACAAAATCGGCAAACCCGTCGCCGTTCACATCGAGGGGGATAGTTGAAAAATCGTCATAGTAATCTGACACTTTACGGACATAACCGACATCGTGCTTATACCAGTCACGGCCATTCTCGTACCAGAATCCGCCCGACACCAGATCGGGTTTGCCATCGTTATTGACATCGAATACATCCACCGATTCATACGTCTCCGACGAGATGCGCTCCATCCGAAACTTCACTGCCGACGCGGGTTGGGTGCGAAGTTGCCCGGTGTTGGGCGTTTGGGCGGGCAACAGGCTGGGTACCAGCATCAGCCAGCCGAGGGTCAGAATTTTCATGAGGAAAGCAAGGAGTTATTCAGGCCATGAGGGTACGTAAAAAGCGAACACCTTTGTCGGCAATTTCTTCGCGCGACGGTTCGATTTGCCGCCAGATTGCTGCGGCTTTGGCAATAACCTTGACATCCGTAGTAAACGATTCGATCACCAGGCCTCCCTGATAGTCAATCTCGTGCAACGCGTTACGGACGCCCGTCCAGTCGGTATGGTCGTTGCCGGGTGTGCCACGGTCGCTGCCGCAGGTATGCAGGTGGCCGAGGTGTGCGCCCGCCCGCCGGATGGCATCGGGCAGCGATTTTTCTTCGATGTTCATGTGGAAGGTGTCGAGGTGCAGCGACAACGCCGGGTGGTTCACGGCCTCGACCATCCGCAAGCCCTGCTCCACCGTATTCAGAAAATCAGTCTCGAAGCGGTTTAGCGGCTCAATAGCCAGCCGAACGCCCTTGCTTTGGGCGTAGTGGGCCAGGGTGGTCAGGTGACCCGTCACCTGTTGCCACTGCATGGCGTAGTCGTCTGCCGACTCTTGATTGGCTCGTCCCACCGACGAATACAGTGGCCCGACGAGCGTTTGACTTCCCCATCCGGCCATGATGTTGATAAGTGCTTTCAGGTAGGTCATCGCCGTTTGACACTGTTTGGGCGTTCCTCGAAAATCGCGGTCCGGCCCCATTGCCGCACATACCGTCTGGCAGGTTAAGCCATTATTAGCCAGGTGCTCCTGAATAAAATCGGGCGTGATGTTGGCTGGGTCTTCCAGGGCGATTTCCACCGAATCGAAGCCCCAGTTGCGGAATTGCGGGAACCAGCGAACACTATCGTTGGTGAAGGGCGAAGTAAACAGAAAGGTATTGATGCCGTAGGTCATAGTCAGAGAGTAGGAATTAACTTTATTTAGCAGTCAATTTGAACACATATTACTAGCCCGCAGTTGCTCCATTGACATATACAAAGATACGAACCCACCGTTTTGTCAAGCTGGCTACCGTTCACTAAATCCGTATATCAACCAAGGCGAATTATGGTGTATTTACCTGAACGTTAACCCCTTCCCCAACGTAAGCCATGATTTCCGCCCCTTTCTCCGTCTGCGTCGCCCGCCGTTGAGTTGCCCTGTTGCTGCTGTGCATAATGGGTCGTTCGGGTTTGTTCATGGCATACTGCTGGAAACGGAAGACCTGTTCTGGCTGAAAGTACTGCGAAATGGTATGTAGGGACAAGGGGCTTTGCCAGATTTGTCAACCTTAGAAACCTTCTGCTTATAATAGATTTCATTCATTTGTTTTTGGTCGGATAATTGGTCAGATAATGCACGTAGTATATATAAATACATAACGACGCATATAAGATGCAAATAAACACAAAAGGCTGTAAACCAGAAAGATTTACAGCCTTTTGTGCAACAATCGTTGTATAAGATTGAGCCTCCTATAGGACTTGAACCTACGACCCCTTCATTACGAATGAAGTGCTCTACCAGCTGAGCTAAGGAGGCTTAAACTGTTTTTGCGGGTGCAAAGATAGGGCCAAATTAAAAGATAATGCAAGCCATAGCCCTATTTTTCGTAAATTTGTAGCATGATTTCCATTACAAACCTGTCGTACTATCTCGGAAGCCGCGCCCTTTATGAAAATGCTTCCCTCCATATAAAGCCCCAGCAAAAAATTGGCCTGATCGGTCTCAATGGCACGGGCAAATCAACCCTCCTTCGCATCATCAATGGCGAGTATCAGCCCGATAGCGGAATTATCTCCAAAGCAGGGGATGTAACCCTGGGATTCCTCAACCAGGACCTCCTCTCCTACCAAACCGACGACTCTATTCTGTCGGTAGCCATGCAGGCGTTTGCCCGACAGAATGAACTCCAGAAGCGTATGGACGATCTGCTCCACCAAATGGAGGTAAATTATACCGACGAACTGGTGGATAAACTGGGCAAGGCACAGGTCGAGTTTGAGTCGCTGGATGGCTACACCATTCAGGCCAAAGCCGAAGAAATTCTGGAAGGACTGGGTTTCAGCACCGAAGACCTGCATAAACCGCTGCGGCTGTTTTCAGGAGGGTGGCGAATGCGCGTGATGCTGGCCAAACTGCTCCTCCAGAAACCCTCGCTGCTCATGCTCGATGAGCCAACCAACCACCTCGATTTACCCTCTATTCAGTGGGTTGAAAAATACGTTCAAAACTATGAAGGAGCCGTTATTGTGGTATCGCACGACCGCGAGTTCATTGATAACGTGGTCGATACCATTGTGGAGGTATCGGGCGGGAAACTGAATTATTACGCGGGCGACTATTCCTTCTATATGGAAGAGAAGGCCCAGCGGAATGAAATCCAGAAAGGGGCGTTTGAAAACCAGCAGGCTAAAATTCGGCAAACAGAGCGGTTTATCGAACGCTTTAAAGCCAAAGCCTCGAAGGCAAAACAGGCCCAAAGCCGGGTGAAACAACTCGAACGGATGGAGCTTGTCGATGATGTGATCGACGATAATGCCCGCGTCAATTTTAAATTTAACTTCTCACAGCAACCCGGTCGGCATATTCTGCACCTCGATAATATCTCGAAGGCGTACGGCGAAAAACGCATTCTGACCCACACCACGGCCCGGCTCGAACGGGGGGATAAAGTAGCCCTGATTGGGGCCAACGGGCGCGGTAAGTCAACTCTCCTGCGCATTATTTCCGGCTCAGAACCGATTGAAGGCGAGCGGCAACTGGGGTATAATGTGTCGTTTAGTTTCTACGCCCAGCACCAATTAGAGTCCCTGCGGCTCGAAGATTCGATGCTCGAAGAGTTGAAACAAGCCAACCCCACCAAATCAGACGGCGAGTTGCGTGGCGTATTGGGTTGTTTTCTGTTTTCGGGCGACGATGTGTTCAAGACGGTCAAGGTGCTGTCGGGGGGCGAAAAATCGCGGGTGGCACTGGCCAAAGTGTTGCTCTCGCAGGCGAACTTCCTGCTACTGGATGAGCCAACCAACCACCTTGATTTACAGTCGGTCAACATTCTGATTCAAGCCTTACAACAGTACGAAGGCACGTACATTGTGGTCTCGCACGACCGGTATTTTGTGTCGCAGATTGCCAACAAAATCTGGTACATCGAAGATGAGCAACTGAAAGAATACCCCGGCACCTACGATGAATATGAGTGGTGGCTGGAAGAGCGGAAAGAACAGGGCGCAGGGAGCAAAGGGCAGGGGAACCCAGCTACCAAGTCTCAGGCCCCAGACCCCAAGCTACAAGCTCCCACCCCCAAGCCCGCATTCCCTAAACCCAATGACGATGAACGCAAAGAGTGGCAACGTGCGCTGAAACGGGCTAATCAGCAGGTAAACGAGGTTGAACAGGAGATTGATAAGCTCGAATCGCGCAAAAAACAACTCGAAACCGAACTGGCCAACCCCGCTACCTACGGGGCCAATGGAGCCATGCAGGTTCGCCAAACCGAATACAATCAGTTGTCCACACAGTTGAACAACTGGCAGCAACAGTGGGAAACCGCCATGACGGAGGCCGAAGAGTGGGAGAAGAAACTGGGTTAATTTGTAGCGTTATAACTCTGTATCGGCATACAGGTCGGCTACAGCGAGTGTCAGGCCAATGGAGTCGAGAGTAATGGTATCCTGGGCAGTATCGGCCTCTTCAGCCAGATACCAGAAACCATGTTCTCCTTTTCGGAATACCTCGGCCTGCATTTTCTGCGAGTTGACCATCAGGTATTCGGTAAAGGTCGGTATGCCCCGATATAGCTTAAATTTATCCCCCCGGTCGTAGGCTTCTGTACCCGGCGATAAGACTTCGACAATGAGCGTTGGATTCGTGATTGTATCCGAACGAAAGTTCCAGTACTGAACTCCGCCACAAATAACCATCGCGTCTGGATACGTATATAAGCCGTTTTTTTGAACGTGTAACCGTAAATCGCTGCCTACTCCCCTACAGCCTTTACCTTTTAGTTTAGTATTGACTAAACTGACCACGTTGTCTTTAATGACGGTGTGCGTAAACGACCCACCGGCCATCGCAAAAATCTCTCCCCCAAAATACTCACTTTTATGGGTAGCCTCGCGCTCGCGGTCGAGGTATTGCTCAGGCGTGTAAAAAACGGCTGGTTCCGCTGCCATAACGGTTTATATCAGTTAGTAGACAAAGGTACGCCTTTTGCTCGTTAGTGATAAACACGCCGATAATCCCCCATCGGGTGGCCATTCGTACCGTATGAAAGCTATTCTGCTCGCTGTTTTCAGTGTTTATTGTTCAGTATATAGTACCACTTTGTCCATTGCTCAGTCGCCCGCGCTGGTCGATGCCGTCTATGACCCGCAAATTCATACGGTGCTGCTCTACCCCCAGGTGGGTACCGACCCCGGCAACCCCTCGCTGACCCTCAATCCACCCATTATTCCGGTCGATGGACAGATGCCACTGCAACTCGAATTCGATGACCTGACGGGGCAGTATCGCTCGTTTCGGGCTAAAATTCTGCATTGCAATGCCGACTGGCAACGCTCCGTGCTGAACGACATTGAGTTCACCTACGAGTATAACGACAACCCGATTACGGAATACAGTAACTCGCTGAATACCAAAATTCCGTATTTTCATTACCGCTTTACCCTGCCCCGCCTGAAACTGCCGGGCAATTACCTGCTGGTGGTTTACGATGAACGCAACCCGCGCAACCTTATTACCACCCGCCGGTTCAGCACCTACGCCAACCGCCTGACCGTAACACCGGTTATTCATTTCTCGAATGAACCTAGCCGCCAGTTTCAGGATCAGCAGATTGACCTGAGCATCGATTACCAGGGCTACCCAGTCATCTCGCCCCAGGACGATTTTCGGGTAGTGATCCGCCAGAATTATCGCGATGACCGCGTGATTACTAACCTAAAACCGTCTAATGTCCGCATCTTCGACCAGGTACTGGATTACCGGCCTATCGACCTGAGCAACGTGTTTCCAGGTGGCAACGAGTACCGCTTTTTCGATCTGCGCTCGGTGATCTCGCCCGGCAATTATGTGCAATCAATTGACCGACGGGCCGACCGAAATACGGCCTATCTCCAAACTGACGGGCCACGGAGCCGTGTGGCCTATGTGCAGTTCGACGATTTTGATGGCCAGTACGTCATCGACCAGCGCGAAACCGGCGATGGAGCTACCGGTGCCGACTATGTAGAAACGGTTTTTTCGCTGCGGGTGCAGGAATTACCCAATGCCGACCTGTATGTAAATGGCGCGTTCAACCTCTGGCAACTCAACGAGCGCAACCACATGACCTACGACCCCGCCAGCAATGCCTACCGGGCCGGTATCCTGCTAAAACAGGGCGTGTATAATTATAACTATTCGGCTACCGGCGTTGCCATGCCCCAGCACCGGGCGCAACTATCGCCCTCGGCGGGTAACGAAACCTTGGTCGAAGGCGATTTTTCACCCACCGAAAATGACTATGAGGTGTTTGTGTATCACCGTCCCCCAGCCTCCCGCGCCGATCAGTTGGTAGCTTACCGGAAAGTTGGGGTAAACAAGCGCAATTAGCCTAAACTCAAACACTGCACCCCAATTGATGACCTCGAGCACTTTCCTGGCTTGTGGATGGATCTAACCGCCCCGTTAAGATTAAGCGATTCAGCAACTAGTACCCATAGTCGTTACTTTTTCCATTTTAACCAGATTTTATAGAAAAATCTGGTTAAAACCAGATTAAAAAAATATATTTGACACCGGTTGGGGCTAAGCAATTATGCTTAAAAACATCCGGCATCTATTACTCACTAATGTTAACAAAAACCTTTTATGAAAAAACATTTCCCTCCTCTGTGGCAGCGAGCTACACTGCTGGTATTCAGTTGGCTTTTGCTGTTTGTTACAGCCCAGGCCCAGGACCGACGGATTACGGGGCGCATTACCGATGGTAATGATGTGCTTCCGGGCGTAAATGTGGTGATTAAGGGCACCCAAACGGGAGTAGTTACTGCCGCCGACGGGCGGTTTATGCTTACCGTACCCGCCGACCGTGATGTATTAACGATTTCGGCCATTGGCTTTACCCCGCAGGAGGTAGCCATTGGTAATCGTACGAATCTCGATATTAACCTCCAAACCGACATCAAAACGCTGAACGAGGTGGTGGTAACGGGCTATGGTGCACAGGCCAAACGTGACATTACCGGGGCGGTGGCTACTGTCGATACCAAGCAACTGCTGGCTATACCCTCTACGAATCTGGCGCAGGCCATGCAGGGCCGGGTAGCGGGGGTAACGGTAGGTAATGACAACTCGCCCGGTGGCGGGGTCATGGTCAGGATTCGGGGGTTTGGTACTGTAAATGACAATTCACCCCTGTACGTGATTGACGGTACACCCACCAAAGGCAACCTGAACTCGCTGAACCTGAATGACATTGAGACCATGCAGGTACTGAAAGATGCCTCCGCAGCCTCGATTTATGGCTCACGGGCGGGGAATGGTGTGGTCATTATTACCACCAAAAAAGGGAAAGCGGGCAAACCCAAGTTTACCTACGATACCTACTATGGCAACCAATCGCCCTCGAAAGGGTTCGACCTGCTGAACACCCAACAATATGCCGACTTGCTCTGGAAATCGCGGATCAATGCGCTGAATACCCTGGTCAATGGCGTGGCTACCCCGAATGCGGGCCAAAGCTCGCTGCTGTACCCAACCAACGCCCAATATGGCAATGGGGCCAGTCCAAAAATTCCTGACTATATTCTGCCTGGTGGTGCCCTGGAAGGCGATGTACGCGCCGACCCCAGCAAATACGTTTATGATCCCTTTAACCCCAGCTCCCGCTACCTCATCACGAAGGCGAATAAACAGGGCACCGACTGGTTCAAGGAAGTATTTGGCAATGCGCCTATCCAGAACCACCAGATTGGTATTTCGGGAGCAACAGAAGCTGCTCGCTACGCCATGTCACTGAACTACTTCGACCAGCAGGGAATCATGAAGTTCACCAGCTACAAACGCTATTCGCTGCGGGCTAATACAGAGTTCAATGTGAATAAGCATTTCCGGGTAGGCGAGAATATCCAGGTGGCCTTCGATGAACGGATTGGCCAGCCTAACGGGAATCAGAGCGAAAGCAATCCGGTCTCATTCCTCTATCGCATTCAGCCCATCATTCCAGTGTATGACATCCGGGGCAACTTTGCCGGTACATCGGGTCCCGACCTCGATAACTCCCGCAACCCCGTTGCCGAACTCGACCGCAATAAAGACAACGTCAACAAAAATATCCGGCTGTTTGGCAATGCCTATGCCGAGGTGGACATCCTGAAAAACCTGACCGCCCGCACACAGTTTGGTATCGACTACAACCTGTTTAACGTGCGTAACTACCGCGCCGTTGACCTGGAGTCGTCGGAGAATGCGGGGTCTAACTCGCTCAGCCAGGTCAATAACTACGAATATACCTGGACCTGGTACAACACCCTGACCTACAACACCTCCCTGCTGAATGATGCCGTAAAGATGAACGTCATCGTGGGTACGGAATCGATCAAAAACTTCTTCGAGCAGTTTACCAGTACCCGCCAGAAATTCGCGTCCGACGATATAGAGAACCGCTACCTCGATGCCGGTAACGCGGGCACACAAACCAACTCAGGTACAGCCTCTAACTGGCGACTGGCCTCCGAGTTTGCCAAAGCCAACTTCGGAGTTTATGACAAATACCTGTTGGATCTGACCATCCGGCGTGACCGTTCCTCGCGGTTTGCGGCAGCCAATCGTACAGCCTATTTCCCGGCGGTATCGGCAGGCTGGCGTATCTCGAAAGAAGCCTTTATGCAGCCCATTAACTGGATAGGCGATCTGAAACTGCGGGCAGCCTACGGACAAACAGGCAACCAGGAGATTGGTAACTACAACTCTTTCAGCATCTTCGGCACCAACGTTGCTCAGAACTTCTACGATTTGGGCGGCACTCGCAACTCGTCATTGCAAGGATATGACCGGACTCAGTTTGCGAACCCCAATGCCAAATGGGAGACCACCTCGTCGCTCGACCTGGGTCTCGATGCGCAGTTGTTCAAAGGAAAGGTAGATGTCAACTTCGACTGGTTTGACCGGCGAACCACTAACATGTTGTTTCCAGTGGCAGTGCAGTTCACGCAGGGGGTAGCTACCGTACCTTTCCAGAACATTGGCGAGATGCGGAACAAAGGGGTTGAGCTGGCCCTGAACTACAACAACACGGCGATGGCGGGTAAACTGACCTACTCCATTGGCGGTAATATATCGACCTACCGCAACACGGTGGTTAGCACCGATGGTAACCCAAACACCCAGTATTTTGGGTTTACCACCCGGATTCCAGCCATGAGCGTCACCCAGCAGGGCTACCCGTTGGCTTCGTTCTACGGATACCAGATCGACGGGTTTATTCAGACCGATGCCGAAGGCGACGGATTGCCCAAGCAATTTGGGGGTGGTGCCAACAACAAAGCGGGGAACTTCAAGTTCCGCGATTTGAATGGCGATGGCGTGATCAACGCCAGCGACCGCACTGTTATTGGCAACCCGCACCCCAACTTCTCCTATGGAATTAACCTCAGCGTGGGCTACAGAAACCTCCGCTTAGATGTGTTCGGACAGGGAGTTCAGGGCAATCAGATTTTCAATTATGTGCGCTACTGGACTGATTTCCCAACCTTTGCCGGCAACCGCAGTACCCGCATGTTTTATAACTCCTGGGAGCCAGGCAAAGCCGATGCAAAACTGCCCATTCTGCGTTCTAACGACGTGATCAGTTCCAACCCGTCGACTTATTATCTGGAAGATGGCTCGTACCTGCGGTTGAAAAACGTGCAGTTGACCTACGATATCCCCCGTGCGCTGCTGAGTAAGGTAGGCATGAGTCGGGCCTCCATTTATATTCAGGGTCAAAACTGGTTGACGGTCACCAAATACACGGGTCTCGACCCAGAGATCAATCTGCGTTCATCGAGTGCCATTGGACAGGATCGGCACATTGGAGTCGATGAAGGGGCTTATCCAGCCTACCGCGCTACCCTCCTTGGTTTAAATCTGGCATTCTAATCTAACAAGAATTATGAAAAAATTACTCATCATCACGTCTATTCTTTCGCTCACGCTGGCAACCGCCTGCAAAGACGAGTTTCTGGACGTTCAACCAAAAGGCGTTCTTTCTTTATCGACCCTCTCCAACAAAGCAGGGATCAATTACCTGCTCACGGGGGCCTACTCGTTGCTCGACGGAGTAGGGAACAATGCCGGTTTCTCATCGTGGCACGGCTCTGCCGACAACTGGATTTATGGCGAGGTATCGAGCGATAATGCGTACAAAGGCACCACCGCTGGCGATCAGCCCGAAATCTCGCTCATCGAGCAAAAGTTGATTCAACCCGACAATAACCACTTCCGGGGGAAATGGGCGGCTGTTTATGATGGCGTAGCCCGCGCAAACGATGTGCTGGTGGTGTTACCTACCGCCAAGGACATGACCGATGTCGAAAAAACGCTGGTGACGGCGCAGGTACGGTTTCTGCGGGGCCACTACCACTTTGAAGCCAAAAAAATGTGGAACATGGTGCCGTATGTCGATGAAAAGGCCTACAATCCTGATGATCTGAACAGCACTAAAGTACCAAACGACAAAGACATCTGGCCCAATATTGAAGCTGATCTTAAGTTTGCGTACGACAACCTTCCCGCTAATCAGAGCCAGCCGGGGCGGCCAACCAAATGGGCAGCAGCCGCCATGCTGGGAAAAGCGTATCTGTTCCAGAAAAAATACGCCGATGCCAAAGCCGTCTTCGATGCTATTGTGGGTAGCGGGAAGTACAAGCTGATGGATAAGTACGCCGATAATTTCCGGGCCACCACGAACAACAATGCCGAGTCGGTTTTTGAGGTGGAATTCTCTGTAAATGATGGAGCGGGTGGGGGTGAAAATGGCAACCAGGGGGCCACGCTGAACTATCCGTACGGAGGTGGGGGCGTAACCACCTGCTGCGGGTTTTACCAACCCTCGCAGAACCTGGTCAACGCGTTTAAAACCGATGCCACCGGGTTGCCTCTATTCGATAGCTTCAACGACGTGGACGTAAAAAATGATCAGGGGTTGAAATCATCCGATGCCTTTACGCCCGATGCGGGAACATTTGATCCGCGACTCGACTGGACGCTGGGCCGGCGGGGAATTCAGTTTCTGGATTGGGGGGTTCATCCCGGCCAGAACTACGTACGCGATCAAGCCTATGGCGGGCCGTATTCGCCTAAGAAACACCTTATGTACCGGTCAGATGTGGGCGTAAACACGTTTTCGGGCAACCCCCGCCTGAACGCCAACAACTACCGCATGGTGCGCTACGCTCATGTGCTGCTGATGCTGGCCGAAGCCGAGATTGAAGCTGGAAGCCTGAGCCGCGCCCGCGAGTTGGTAAACATGGTTCGGAAACGGGCTGCCAATCCCGATGGCTTCAATAAATTTGCCGATGGCAAACCTTCGGCCAACTATGTCATCAGTGAATATGCCGCCGACTCGCCCCAGTTTGCCACCAAAGAAGATGCCCGCAAAGCGGTGCAGTATGAAACCCGGCTCGAACTGGCGATGGAAGGCCACCGCTATTTCGACCTGGTACGCTGGGGCATTGCCGAACCAGTGCTAAACGCGTACTACGCCAAGGAGAAAACCAAGCGGACGTACTTTACCAGCACCCAGTTTGTCAAAGGGAAGAATGAATATTACCCCCTGCCCCTCCAGGAAATTCTGAACAGCCAGATCAGTGGCAAAGCCACCCTAAAACAGAATCCAGGGTATTAGTTGTAGGCGTCGTAAAAGCGTAAGGCATAAGAGTCGTAAAGTCGTAAAGTCGTAAGGCGCAGAAGGCGTAAGAAATCTTCGCATCACTTACCCTACTTTTACGACTCTTATGCGTTTATTACTTACGCCTTCTACGACTTACGACTCCTATGCACCTCGCTCAAATTAACATTGCCCGGATGCTGGCTCCGCTCGACAGCCCCGAACTGGCCGATTTTACGGCTAACCTCGACC
>JBBQUC010000034.1:0-16031 GCA_038212815.1 Cytophagales bacterium | reverse complement strand
AGAATATTATCGGCTATAGATTGATACACCGGCTCATTATCGATGGAGAGTAGCGACGAATCCGCATCCATACCGGCCAGAAGCCACGCGGTTGCCAGCCCGGTGCCGGTACCGATCTCCAGTATCCGGGCCTTAGGCTTGGCACCGACCAGTGTTTTCAGCAAAGCCCCCGTCTGTAAATCAGACGGCATCGAAAAACGAATCGACTGGCTAGCCGTTTCGATAGCCGCATAGCCCTTAGGGAGCTGGTGAATGGTGTCGGTAAACATAGGTTCTAGCTAATTAACTCATGCTTCATCTGTCACACAACCTTCGCTCGCGCTCTTTACATTCCGAATGTATTTGCCCAGCACTCCTTTGGTGAACCGGGGGGCTGGTTGTACCCACTCGCTTTTGCGGTAAGCCAGTTCTTCGTCTGAGACGTGCAGGGTCAGTTGGCGGCCTATGGCATCAATGGTAATCCGGTCGCCATCTTTAACCAGGGCAATCGGTCCGCCATCGAAGGCTTCGGGGGTGACGTGGCCTACCACAAACCCGTGGGTTCCTCCCGAAAATCGCCCATCGGTAATGAGGGCTACTTTGTCGCCCAGGCCCGCGCCCATAATGGCCGAAGTAGGTTTCAGCATCTCGCTCATGCCGGGGCCACCTTTGGGGCCGCTATTCCGAATCACCAGCACCTGCCCCGCCAAAATCTCCCCTTTTTGCAGGGCTTCAATCACCTCGCCTTCCTGTTCGAACACGTTAGCTACACCCTCGAATCGCTCACCCTCTTTGCCCGTAATTTTAGCGACCGAGCCGGTTGGCGACAGGTTGCCGCGCAGAATCTGAATATGGCCCGTCTTTTTAATGGGTTGCGTAAGCGGGAATACTATTTTCTGGTTCTCAAAATCGAGGTCGGGAGCTTCGGCCAGGTTTTCAGCAACGGTTTTGCCCGTCACGGTCATACACTCGCCATGAATCATTCCCTGCTGATGGAGGTATTTCATAACGGCTGGCACCCCGCCAATGGCCAGCATATCCTCCATATAATACTTACCGCTTGGTTTCAAGTCGGCCAGCAAGGGCGTACGGTCGCTGATTGCCTGAATCTCATCGAGGGTAAAGGGGATGCCTGCCGCCCGTGCAATGGCCAAATAGTGTAATACCGCATTGGTAGAACCACCCAGCACCATCACAATGGTCAGGGCGTTTTCGAGCGATTGCCGGGTGATAATGTCGGCAGGGATAATGTTGCGTTCGAGCAACACCCGCATGGCTGCGCCAATCTTTTTGCATTCTTCCTGCTTGCCCGCGTGGGTGGCCGGGTAGCTGCTGCTAAAGGGCAAACTCAGCCCCATAGCCTCGATGCTGCTGGCCATGGTGTTGGCGGTGTACATGCCCCCACAAGCCCCTGCACCCGGAATCGAATTCCGAATTACCCCCTCGTAATCTTCGTCGGAAATAGTGTTGGCGTATTTCTTCCCCAAGGCTTCAAACGCCGAGACAATGTCGAGTTTCTGGCCTTTATACTGCCCTGAGCGGATAGTGCCCCCATAGACCATAATACCAGGCCGGTCGAGCCGGGCCATAGCCATAATAGCACCCGGCATATTTTTATCACAGCCAACCACGGTTACCACCCCATCGTACCACTGCGCAGCCACTACCGACTCGATACTATCGGCAATAAGGTCGCGGCTGGGCAGGGAGTAACGCATCCCATCGTTGCCATTGGTCATCCCGTCTGATACACCGATTGTATTGAAAATCAGCCCAACCAGTCCGCTGGCTTGAATGCCCTGTTTCACATAGACCGACAACCCATTGAGGTGCATGTTGCAGGTATTACCCTCATATCCCGTACTGGCAATCCCAATCTGGGGCTTTTGCATGTCAGCTTCAGTAAGTCCTACCCCATAGAGCATGGCTTTGGCAGCGGGATTATCCATCTGCTGGGTGAGTATGCGGCTGAACCGATTTAGGGCAACGGCTGGGTCAGTACTAATCATAGCTTTTAGCGAAATTTCGCTGATAGTGTAATCACACCGTAAAAGACGGATTTGTTTTTGATAAAAACAATAATCAGGCCGATAATTGTCCGGGAAAATTACGGGGTTTACTTTTGAGCTATGATTACCGAAACTGCGTCTCACTACGATCATCTGGAGCAAATGCCGGTGCATGACCTGCTGGTCAACATCAATAGGGAAGATAAAACCGTGCCATTGGCAGTCGAGAAAGCCATTCCGCAGATCGAAGCCCTGGTTACGCAGATTGTGCAGCGGATGCGAACGGGCGGGCGGCTTATCTATATCGGGGCCGGTACAAGCGGTCGGCTGGGCGTGGTCGATGCCTCCGAATGTCCACCCACCTATGGGGTGCCGCACGACCTGGTGATTGGTCTGATGGCAGGGGGCGACGGAGCCATCCGTAAAGCTGTTGAATTTGCCGAAGATGATGCCGAGCAGGCCTGGCGCGATATTGCCCCCTATCAGCCTGCCCCGCACGATACCGTGATTGGTATTGCTGCATCGGGCCGCACCCCCTACGTCATTGGGGGCCTACAGCAGGCACGGGCGGCTGGGCTGCTTACAGGGTGTGTGGTGTGCAACCCCAACTCAGCCGTGGCACAGGCCGCCGAGTATCCCGTTGAGGTAGTGGTTGGACCGGAGTTTGTGACGGGTAGCACTCGTATGAAAGCCGGTACGGCCCAGAAACTGGTATTGAACATGATCTCGACTGCCGTAATGATTCAGTTGGGTCGGGTGAAAGGGAATAAAATGGTCGATATGCAGCTAACCAATATAAAACTTCATGATCGGGCGGCCAACATGGTGATAGCCGAAACCGGAGTCAGCCGCGAAGAGGCCGAATCACTCCTTGCCAAATGGGGTAGCGTTCGGCAAGCCGTCCTGCATAAAGATGATAGTAACTAATTCTAAAACCACTCTTCACTCGGTCAACCTCCATTGTGGTACTCTTTACCCCCCCTTATGAAAGCAATTCAGATTACCGAAATTCACAAACCGGTTCGATACGTCGATATAGACACGCCCGTTGCCGGGCCAGGTGAGGTGATCGTACAACTCAAAGCGGCTGCCCTCAATCATCGCGATGTGTTCATCACCAAAGGCTTATACCCGGGTATTAACTTACCCATTACCCCTGGTTCCGACGGGGCCGGGATTGTCGTCGAAACTGGTGAGGGGGTTGACCTGGCCTGGCGTGGGCAGGAGGTAGTGATTAACTGTGGTCACAACTGGGGCGATAACCCCAAATTTTATAGCCCGTTATTCAAAATTCTGGGGATGCCCGACAGCGGCACCTATGCCGGGTATATCCGGGTAGCCGCCAACTACCTCTACCGCAAACCGGCCCACCTCTCGTTTCTGGAAGCAGCCGCCATCCCGCTGGCTGGGCTAACCGCCTGGCGGGCACTGATCACGCGGGCGGGGCTACAGCGGAACGATAAAGTGCTGATAACCGGGATTGGTGCCGGTACCGCCCTGTTTGCTCTGCAATTTGCCGTAGCCCATGGAGCCGAGGTATGGGTTACATCAGGGGCCGACGAGAAGATTCAGAAAGCTATTGGCCTGGGTGCCAAAGGGGGCGTGAACTATAAAGAGGCCGATTGGCACCGCTCGTTGATGACACAGACTGGTGGGGGGAAAATGGGCTATTTTACCGTTATTATCGACAGTGCCGGTGGACCGGGTTTTGCTAAACTCTTCGACGTGGCTGCTCCCGGTTGCCGGATCGCTAATTTCGGCGGCACAACGGGGAATATTACCGACCTGGTTCCCTCGAAACTATTTTTTAAACAACTCGATATTTATGGCACCACTATGGGTACCGATGCCGAGTTTGCCGCCATGATAAACTTTGTGGATGAGCAGGGAATAAAACCCGTGGTGGACGAGGTATTTCCGTTAGCCGACGCGCAAAAGGCTCTCGACCGCATGGACGCGGGCCAGCAGTTTGGCAAGATTGTGTTGCAGATTGACTGATTTTTTAACCGCACGACTCAACGACCGGCAGCAGGCTGGCCTGCTTCGGCAACTACGGCATGCCGATGCCCTGATTGATTTCTGCTCGAACGATTACCTCGGCTTTGCCCGGTCGCCGAGCCTGAAAGCTGCTATCGACCAGGCTACAGCCACCTGGTCTGGCCCGGTTGGGGCTACTGGCTCCCGACTGCTGGCGGGTCATACCCACCTGGCCGATACCCTGGAAAGCAACCTGGCCCAGTTTTATCAGACTGAAGCAGCCCTGGGGTTCAATTCAGGATACGATGCCAATCTAGGCTTGCTGGCCTGTCTGCCCCAACGGGGTGATACGCTCATTACCGATGCGCTGGTTCATGCCAGTATGATTGATGGGGCCAGGCTGAGCTACGCGACCCGCTATCAGTTCAGGCATAATGACCTCAGCGATCTGGAAGTCAAACTAATCCAAACTCGTGCTACCCATGGCGGGCAGGTGTTTGTGGCGGTCGAGTCGGTTTATTCAATGGATGGCGACATGGCCCCGCTCGTCTCTATTGCTGACCTCTGCGACCGGTATGGAGCCTTTTTGCTGGTCGATGAGGCCCATGCCACCGGACTCTATGGGCCAACCGGCGAGGGGCTAGTGGTGACCCTGGGCTTGCAGCGACGGGTGCTGGCCAGAGTCCATACGTTTGGGAAAGCCCTGGGGGTGCATGGGGCTGCTGTGGTTGGCTCAGTAGCACTGCGTCACTACCTGATTAACTTTGCCCGGCCATTTATTTACTCCACTGCCCTGCCGCCCCAGAGCCTGTTAGCCATACAGACCGCTCATCAGCAGTTAGCCGCCCTGCCCCAGGCCCGTCAGCAACTCCACGAGCAGGTAGCCTACTACCGGCAGCACGCACTGGCCAAACTGCCCCACGTCAACGGGTTATCCAGCCAGTCACCCATTCAGGGAGTACTAGTTCCGGGAAACGAAAATGCCCGGCGGGTAGCCAGTCTGGTGCAGCAGGCCGGGTTCGATGTGCGGGCCATTCTCAGCCCCACAGTGCCAGTAGGGCAGGAGCGACTGCGGATTTGCCTGCATTGTTTCAATACCAATGACCAGATTGACCGGCTGCTTCATGCGCTGGCAGTAGCCTTATGACATCTTCATTCATCATTGCCGGGATCGGCACCGAAATTGGCAAAACGGTTGTCTCGGCAGTATTGGTCGAGGCTCTCCAGGCCGACTATTGGAAACCCATCCAGTCGGGTTCACTGACAGACTCCGATACCGAAACGGTTCGCGGATTAATCAGCAACCGCCGTTCGGAGTTTCACCCCGAAGCGTACTGCCTTACCCAACCCCTATCGCCCCATGCGGCTGCCGAGGCCGATGGCGTAACCATAGACCCCACCCACATTTGCCTGCCTCAAACAGAAAATACCCTGATTGTGGAACTGGCGGGCGGGTTGCTGGTGCCGCTAAACAACCAGTTTCTAAACATCGACCTGGTGCAGCAATTGGCCCTGCCGGTGGTGCTGGTGTCTAAAAATTACCTGGGCAGCATCAATCATACCCTGCTGTCGATAGAGGCTTGCCGCAGCCGCCAGATTCCGGTGCTGGGAATTGTCTTTACCGGCGCGACTGTAGCCGCTACTGAATCGCTGATTCTGACCTATACCGGCCTGCCCTGCCTGGGTCGGATTGCCCAGGAGCCAGCCATCGACCCCGCTGTTGTTAGCCGCTACGCCCAGCAGTTTCGGCAATCGACGGGGTTTGAGGAGATACGTAAGCAAAAGGCCCCCCTGCGTTCTGAGGCCAAAACAGAGAACTTGGCTTCCCTCGACCAGCGCGATCAGGCCGTTATCTGGCATCCCTTTACCCAGATGCAAACTGCCCCCCTGCCCATCCCCATCAGCCGGGGGGAGGGGGCGGTCTTGTATGGCCCGGAAGGGAAGACCTACATTGATGCCATCTCGTCGTGGTGGGTTTGTTTGCACGGCCATGCCCACCCATACATTGCCGGGCGTGTATCGGCGCAGTTACGCACCCTCGAACACGTTATTTTTGCCGGATTCACCCACGAACCAGCGGTTGCCCTCGCCGAAACACTGCTCACGATTCTCCCACCCAACCAGGCCCGGATTTTTTATTCCGACAACGGCTCAACGGCTGTGGAGGTGGCCCTGAAAATGGCATTTCAGTATTGGCATAACCTGGGCAAGCCCCGCCAAAAAGTGGTTGCCTTTCAGGATGCTTACCACGGCGATACGTTTGGGGCCATGTCGGTGGGTGGCCGATCTGCCTTTTCGGCCCCGTTTGCCCCGTTTTTGTTCGATGTGGTGTACCTGCCCACCCCTGTGCCTGGGCAGGAGATTGAAACGCTGCGCCAGGCCGAGAGCCTGTTTACCAACGAGGTGGCTGCTTTTATTGCCGAGCCGTTGGTTCAGGGCGCGGGCGGCATGATTATGTACGAACCCGCTGTGCTGGACAAGCTGTTCCACCTGGCGCGGCAGCAGAACATTCTTATAATTGCTGATGAGGTGATGACCGGTTTTGGCCGAACCGGAAACCTGTTCGCGTCGGATTATCTGACTGAAAAGCCGGATATGCTCTGCCTCTCCAAAGGACTAACGGGCGGCACCATGGCCCTGGGCGTAACCAGTTGTACGGCAGCAGTCTATTCCGCGTTTCTGTCTGCCGATAAGCAGAAAACCCTCTTCCACGGCCACTCGTTTACCGCCAACCCGCTGGCTTGTACAGCCGCATTAGCCAGTTTCGACCTGTTGATGAGCGACGAAACCCAGGCCAGCATTCAGCGCATAGCCAGCCGCCATCGGGAGTTTGCCGGGCAGTTGGTGAAGTACCCAATGGCCACTAATATCCGGCAGCGCGGCACCATTCTGGCCTTCGATCTCGTTGCGGGCGGGCAAACCTCGTACTTTAACCAGATTCGCGATGTGGCGTATAACTTTTTGCTGGATCGGGGCGTACTAATGCGGCCACTTGGTAATGTGCTGTACCTGCTGCCGCCCTACTGTATAACCAATGAACAATTAGCGTACGTCTATGCACAAATTGAGGAGTTGCTGGACAGCCTTATGGCTCCGCCCGCGTCGTAAAGGTGTCGGTCACCTCATCGGGGTGAATCTCCAGCACATTGGCCAGGACTAGCAGCACCAGTGTGCGCGAGGCAATCCGGCGTGGAATACCCGTCAGCGAAGCAAACAGATCGACTGTGATGCTCTGGTGCTGGCCGAGGTGGTGCATCAGCACCCGTTCTTTATCGCCGTAGGTAAACCGAACCCCTCGCTCGGCGCGTTCGGCTTTCAGAATCTCACGCATCTCTTTACTGGCCTGAACCGATTTATCGGCCACGCGGACGTACGCTTTTTTGTTTTCCGGTTCGGCGGGGTCGAATATAATGTAGTGAGGCCGGGTGCTGCTGGGTGGCACCCGAATCATCAGCACGTCGCGTTCGTCGGGCAGGGCAATGCGTTCGATCGCGTAGGGGAGGGCCGGGGAGATAAACCGCTGAATAGCCCGCACCAGCAGGTACTCATCTTCGTCGGCATATTTAAGTCCCTGGATGGTTTTATCGTCAGCAATGCCGACGAGTAGGGTTCCGCCATCGGTGTTGGCGAAGGCCACGAGTTCCCGAATGATTTTTTCGGGGTGATTGGTCTTGAGTTTGAACTCAAGGCGACTACCTTCGCCCTGGCGAACCAGAAATTTAAGCGACTTGTAGTCTATCGTTGATCGGGTCTCAAATCGAGTGCTGATCATGGTTAAAAGTACAACCGTTTCCCGTATTTCCAAACGGCGGGGTCATAAATTTATCGGTAGGGCTTTTCGGGCTTGTGTGCGCCAACTTTTTTGGTGAACGTGCCGTTATTCGTTTAACAAACTAACAGCAAAATGGCCTTAAACGTTGCGATTGCCATTGCCACGCTCATCGGTATGGAAGGGGTGGCGTGGTTCACCCACAAGTACATCATGCACGGGTTTATGTGGCGGTGGCATCACTCACACCATACTCATCACGAAGGTTTTTTTGAAGTGAACGACCTGTTCAGTATATTGTTTAGTGGGGCGGCTGCCGGGGCTGTGGTGGCAGGTATGGAAATTGCCACCCTCTGGTTTCTGGTGCCGGTGGGGGTTGGCGTAACTATCTATGGCATTGGGTACTTTATTTTTCACGACATTATTGTTCACCGGCGGATAAAACTTAACTTTAAAGCAAAGAACCCCTACCTGCAACGCATTACCCGGGCGCATTATGTACACCACCGCGTGCACAGCCGTACAGGAGCTGAAGCGTTTGGGTTTCTGTACGCCCCCAAAAAATTCAGTAACCCAGAACACATTCGCCGACCGACCAACGTATGAATCGCCCGACTACACTTGCCCGCCTGCGTACTGAATTGTTTGATATCTGTGTTATTGGCGGGGGAGGCACTGGCGCGGGCTGCGTACTCGATGCCACCACGCGGGGTCTGAATGCCGCCCTCATCGAGCAGGACGATTTTGGGTCAGTTACCTCCGGCACCTCTACTAAACTGATTCATGGGGGCGTGCGTTACCTGGAACAGGCGGTCAAGACCTTCGATCCGAAACAGTTGACGATGGTGCGCAAAGGCCTGCACGAACGCCGGACATTGCTCCAGATTGCCCCGCATCTCTGCCACCCACTTGCCTTGCTAACCCCCTGCGCCAATGTGGTAGAGGGCCTTTATTATTACATTGGCCTGAAGGTGTATGACTGGCTGGCGGGTACGCGCCGATTGGCTCCGAGCCGGTATTTGGGGCGGGCAGCGGCCCTGAAACAGTTTCCGGCTTTCGACGAAAAAACCCTGCATAGTGCCGTGCTGTATTACGATGGGCAGTTCGATGACCTGCGGCTGAATCTTGCGCTGATCCAGACAGCCGCCAGCCGGGGCGCGGCAGTAGCCAACCATTTGCGGGCCGAAGCCTTTCAGCACAATGCTGCCGGTAAGTTACAGGCTGTGCAGGTGCGGGATAAACTGACCGATGAGGTGTTTACCATTCGGGCAACGGTGTTTGTGAACGCAACCGGCACCCGCGCCGATACCCTGCGGCAGTCGGCTTCGGCCGCGCAGCCTCCCCGGCTTCGGGCCAGTAAAGGTGCCCATGCCGTACTGCCCATGTCGGCTATGCCCAGCACTGGGGCGGCTTTGCTGGTACCTAAAACGGCCGATGGCCGCGTATTGTTTGCTATTCCGTGGCGGAATCACTGGCTTATTGGCACCACCGATACGGAGGCTGACCCCCACGATAAACCCTGCCTGCTACCCGACGAGGCCGAGTATCTGATTGAACACGTCAACAAAATGGTAGGGGGTAAACTAGCCATAACCGAAGTGACTGGTGGGTTTGCCGGGCTGCGACCACTGCTCCAGGCCGACCCTACCGCCGATAGCCGGTCGCTAGTGCGCGACCATGAGGTAGAAACGGACCCAACCTCTAGCCTGGTGAGCATTATGGGCGGTAAGTGGACCACCTACCGGGTTATGGCCGAGGACACCATCGATGCGTGTTGCACCCAGCTTGGTCAGCCTCGGCCCTGCGCTACCGAAACCCTGACTCTGCACGGCAGCGACGGATTTAGTACAGAATTTGGGACTCATTTTCGCGAGAACCACCCGACGCTTGAGGTCGATATTGCCACTCACCTGGTTGATACCTATGGCACCCGCGCCCCGGCAATTACCAGTCTTATGGCCGCGCAGCCTACCCTGAGCGAACGGCTGGTAGAACAGTATCCTTTTGTGAAAGCGGAGGTACTCTATGCCCTGCGTGAAGAAATGGCCCTTACTCTGCCCGATATGCTGATGCGCCGGATTCGGCTAGGGTTGGTAAACTGGGGGGCAACGCTGGAAGCCCTGCCCACAGTGGCTACCCTGATGGCTGCTGAATTAAGCTGGTCGGCAACTGAGCAGGCAACTTATCAGGCCAGTTTCCAACAGCATATTGAGTGGCTCATGGAGCAGGCAGGGGTACTGGTTCTTGGTCATTAGGTTGTCTCAGACAGCAGGATGCTGGTTGCATGAAAATAGCAACAAACAGCAGGATCCTGTTTGAGACAACCTAAGGTCAGCGTAGCTAAGTGGCTCAATATTCGTCTTCATTGAAGAAGAAATCGTCTTTGGTTGGGTAGTCAGGCCAGATTTCTTCAATACTCTCGTAGGGCTGACCATCGTCTTCTAATTCCTGTAGGTTTTCAACTACTTCGAGGGGCGCACCCGAGCGGATAGAGAAATCAATGAGTTCATCTTTGGTAGCGGGCCAGGGGGCATCTTCCAGATAGGATGCCAGTTCAAGTGTCCAGTACATAGTTGGTCTGTTTATTTGGTGTTTTTGAATTGAGGGTGCAAAAGTATAAAAATTTGACGCTGCAAACAGGTTTCGCAAAATATTTTGCTCCCCTGAAATATCGCATTAACGCCTGCTCACTGGCATTGTTTTATAAGTCTATCCAAAAAAGTTTAATTCTCTGGTTATTATTGTCCAACTAAGACGCATCTAGCCCCTTTCTGTCACTTTTAGGCTGCGGGCAAATCCGTATCTTTGGCCGTAGCTAATCGTTATTTTCTATGACTACTCTGAACTGGCAGGGCGTGTTCGCGGCCCTGCTTACCCCGTTCACCGCCGACGACCAACTCGATTTACCCCTCTTTGCCACCAATATCCACGCGCAACTGGATGCAGGTGTTCACGGACTGATAATTGGCGGCTCACTGGGCGAAGCCAGTACGCTCTCCAATGCCGAAAAACTAACCCTACTCCATGCGGGGCTACAGGTTGTAGCGGGCCGGGTGCCGGTGGTCATGAACATCACCGAAGCCACTACCCGCGAAGCTATTGCCTGCGCCCGCGAAGCCGAACAGGCCGGTGCCAATGGCCTCATGCTGCTGCCCCCTATGCGCTACTACGCAGATGACCGCGAAACAGTTGCGTTCTTCCGGGCGGTAGCTGAGTCAACGGCATTGCCGATCATGATTTATAACAACCCGGTCGATTACAAGATTATGACCACTGTGGCTATGTTTGCCGAATTAGCCGATCTACCCACTATTCAGGCGGTAAAAGAATCCACCCGCGACCTCACCAATATCACCCGAATGCGGAACGCGTTTGGCAACCGATTCAGCCTGCTGGGTGGGGTCGATACGTTGGCCCTCGAAGCCCTGCTGCTGGGTTGCGACGGCTGGGTGGCTGGACTAGTCGATGCCTTTCCGAACGAAACCGTTGCTATTTACAACCTTGCCAAAGCCGGTCGGGTGGCCGAAGCCCTCACCATTTATCGCTGGTTTATGCCCCTGCTCGAACTGGATATTCATCCTAAGCTGGTACAATACATTAAACTCGCGGCTACAGCCACAGGCATTGGGTCTGAACACGTCCGCCCCCCGCGCCTGACGATCACTGGTGCCGAGCGTGAACGGGTACAAGCCATTATTGACCAAGGACTGGCAAATCGGCCAACACTGCCTGCTTTAGGACGCTAATGACCAAAGATCATACCCAAGAACGGACTGATAACTTGTTGAGGATTTTTATACGACACTCTTGTGAAGTAATTGAAAATGGTTTCTGACGCTACTTTTAGGTATATAGTAAGGATAAATGCCACTTCCTGAGCAAGTACCTGCTCAGGAAATGGTGGCTGAATATGAGGGATAAGTCGGAAAGTGCAATTACTGGCTATCAGCTTTGATATTGGCGAGCCGTTGGGCGGTGGTAGGTTAGGGCGGGTAAAACGGGTTGTCGTTAGCTTCGTTTAAAGGCCCAAGGTCAGTCGTGCGCCCACCGACCACTGCAACCGCCCGCCTGTCAGGTATTGTAACTTCAGCACAGTAGCCGCATAACCGGCTGGCAAACTCACCAAATGCCCTACCTGAGCGGTGTTGCCCAAGGTTGGCACCGCCCCGCATGACCAGACTGTGGGATCATTCCACAAACCAGCCTTTATGGTGGTTATCGTGCCACCCACACAGGTTCCACCCTGATACTCATAAGCCCCCATGTCGATGCGTCCGTTGGCGTAGAAACGTGGATTGCCCGCTAGATCCACCGTGCCGACTGTGGCGGTGTTGGTGGCCGGATCGCCGGTGTTAATGGCCGGGGAACCAGGCAAGAGTTGGGTGTTGGTGGTGGAGGCGAAGGGCGAAACGGTGGTGGTGAGGTTGCCTGTAACACTGGTATAGCCCGTTACCGATGGCTCTAACAAACTGTATCGGGCCGATACGCTGCCCTGAGCGTTATAGATGGTATTGGTTCCACCATTATTAAACACCACACAGTTTGTCAAAGTAGGGTTTATAGAAGCTGTCCCATCGGATGATCCATTATAAAATAACCCACCCCGAATACTGGCAACATTGTTCTGAAATGAACAATTTGTTAAAATGGGACTGGTACTACCAAAATTACCACCTGCATTAGTAATTGCTCCGCCATTAGTAGCTACGTTACTCTGAAACGTACAGTTAATCAATATGGGATTGCTGATGTCAGCAAAACTACTGTTAAACATACCACCCCCGCCCCCGCCGCCACCGTTAAGGGTTCCGGTAGCTACATTCGCTACAAATGAACAACGATTATATATCGGACTTGAGCCAGCGTTATCTACTGCCCCACCAAAGCCTGCTCTGTTATTCAGAAAAGAGCAGTCGGTAATTTCTTCATAACTCTTGATACTACAGACTGCACCTCCATAGACTGCACTGTTACTTTGAAACAAACAAGCTGTTATGATAACACTACCGCTATACTCATTGCTTATCGCACCACCAGTACCTGCTGAATTATGCTGAAACGAACAATGTATTATCTTACCAGTAGCCTCCTGATTATAGACAGCTCCACCATCAAATATGCAGGTATTATCCAGAAATGAGCAGTTGCTTATGGTCATGCTAATAGGCGTGCCGAGGGTGTATATAGCCCCGCCACTCCCCTGAGCTGTGTTATTGGAAAATAAACAGTCTGTAATTTCGCCCAGACCGACAGCTCCCGTTGTACTATGACACTTTGTATATATTGCCCCGCCGTGTTGATTTGCGCTGTTGGCATAAAACGAGCAATTGATAATCCGAGGGCTACTAATTCCTCCCTCACTTGTATAGTTAGCGATAGCCCCTCCATCTCTGGATGCCTCATTGTATGTAAATAAGCAATTTTGAACCTGAGGGCTACAAACCACACTGCTACTGGTAGCTTCGTTGAGCAAACCGCCACCAACATTATCGGTATCATTGAAGTAGTCGTAGTTTCTAGCCGTGCCACCTGTGATTACGAACCCGTCGAGAATGGCTGCGTTAGAGAGGTTACCCTGGTTATGTACTACATGGTAACTGTTATCGGTAAGGCTGTTGGGCGTACCAATATCTCCACTTAAGGTAGTACCCGACGGGTTTGTGAGGGTAATAGCTGGCCGTTGGTTCAAGCTTATTTCGTTGCCCACAAATCCGCCATAAATCGCTACGTTGGGCAACATCGAGAAACTGATGGTTCGACTGGCAGGGCCGGTACTGGTTGTCGGTTTATACAGTCCCTGCGCTACCCAAATCTCAGATAAATTACCTGAGCAGGCGTAGTGAAGGGCATCCTGGAGGTCGGTGAAGGCATCGGCCCAACTTAGGCCCGTGTTGGCCCCCGCCGTGGCCGAAGCCTGGACATACAGCCGCGACAAACCGGGCGTAATGGTCAGGCTGAAGGCAGTGCTAGTGGTACTGCCGCACCCCCCGGTAGCAACGGCGGTGTAGATGCCGGAGTCGGCAGTAGTGGTCATGGGCAAACTCAGCATGGCGGTGGTAGCTGAGGCTGAACCCGTCAGGATGATTCCGTTTTTGAACCATTGATACCTGATCGGCCCCACGCCCGTAGCCAGCACACCGACGTTAACGCTATATTGCACACAGGATACCTGCCGGGTGGGTGGTTGCATGGTGAAAACTGTTGCCGGTAATTCTGTTACCGTTACTGATGTTATTGCCGAACAACCGCCGTTGCTGACCGTTACCGAATACCCTCCGGCGGTGGCGGCAATACTGGCCGACGTGGCACCCGTTGACCACCGGAAACCAGCCCCGCCCCCAGCAGTAAGCACCGTTGGTACGCCTGCGCAGGTGGTGAGCGACCCAGTGATAACCGGCACTGGAATCGCCGTGACGGACAGACTAAAGGCCGGAGAAGTAGCACTGTTGCAGGAACTCGTTACGGCGCACGAATAGCTGCCCGCGTCGGTAAGCTGCACATTCGTCAGCGTGAGGGTAGCTGAGGTTTGGCCAGTCAGAGCCGTGACATTTAGACCCCTCCCGCCTTTATACCACTGGAAACCCGTTGCCATGCCAGACCAGGCTAGGATAGCACCGGCAGTGGCCCCGGTACAGACCGTCATCGACGAAGAATTGATAGTATTGATGGCCGATACCCCAAAAACTGTCACGGGCTGGCAAAACACGCCCTGAAACTCATACGCGCCCATATCAACCCGGCCATTGTTATAAAAACGCGGATTGTCGGCCAGATCGGTTGTGCCAACGATAGCGGTTGTGGTAGCGGGCTCACCCGCATTAATGGCTGGTGAGCCTTGCCAGAGTTGGGTGCTGCTGGTGCTGACAAAGGGCGAAACGGTGGCGGTGAGGTTGCCCGTTACACTGGTATAACCCGTTACCGAGGGTTCAAACAGGCTGTACCGTGCCGAAATGCCGGGCGTGTTGTCGTTAGATACAGTTTTGGCCCCGCCGTTATTGAACAACACGCAGTTGGTCAGCCTATAGGTGCAGATACCCCCGAAGGAAGAGCTGTATAAGGCTCCGCCCTCGATTGCCGAGTTGCTCAGAAACGAGCAGTTGGTTAGTTGTGGAATACTCGTGCCATCAAACCCTTCGCTATACAGCACCCCGCCCCAAACGGTAGCCGAATTACTCAAAAACGAACAATTGGTTAAGCTGGGGCTACACGTACCGCTGCTGCTACCCGTGTTGTACATCACCCCGCCATAGCCCGCCGAGTTGTTAGCAAATGAGCACCTCATCAGTTTGGCGATGCAGAGACCCTTCTCCGCGCCTGTACTCGTGCCAACATTATAGATTGCCCCGCCCTGCGATGCCTTATTTCGTTGAAACACACAATCGGTGAGTTGGGGGCTGGCCGTGCCACTGTTGCCATTCGTGTAAACAGCTCCGCCTTTACCGCCCAGAAGATTGACCGTATTGTCCAGAAACGAGCAGCTTACCAGTTCTGGCCCGACGGTGCCACCTAAAGAAGCTGAATTGTAAACAGCACCACCCGCATCGGTGGCTGAATTGTACTGAAAAGAGCAGTTGCTAAGTCGCGGGCGAGCGGCACCGCCTGTGTTTTGGGCATTATTGACGATTGCCCCGCCGTAGCCCGCGCTGTTATTCAGAAATGAACAACTTGCTAATTCGGGGCTGCTGGTGCCATAAGAGCCAACACTGTATATTGCCCCCCCGCCCTGTATGGCCGAATTACTCTCAAACGAACACGTAATCAGGATCGGGCTGCTGATGCCAGACGCGCTGCCGGTGGAGTTGTATATGGCTCCGCCATGAATCGAAGCCGTATTGCCCCGAAACACGCAGTTGGTGAATTGAGGCCTACTGGTTCCATTGAAGTTATCATTATATATTGCTCCGCCATACCTGGCTGAGTTAGTTAAAAACAAGCAATTGGTAATTTGTGGGCTACTATCACCACCATTAACCCCTTCATTCCATATAGCCCCCACATTCATATTTTTCACAAAAGTACAGTTACGGATTGACGGGCTACACGCTCTGCCATTGCCTTTGTTGCGTAGGCTACCCGCATTCCCCCCTGTAATCACAAAGCCATCGAGAATGGCGGTGTTGGTCAGTCCGACTTCGTTGCTGATGACGTGGTAACTATTGTCAGTGGTGCTATTAGGATCGCCAATGTTGCCCGATAGGGTGGTGCCAGAGGGAGTTGTCAGATTCACAACGGGCCGCCCGGTCAGCGTGGTTTCATTACCTGCAAATCCGCCATAAATCGCTACGTCCGGCAACATT
>JBBQUC010000033.1:0-16110 GCA_038212815.1 Cytophagales bacterium | reverse complement strand
AGCCATGTTTCAAGCAGAGACGTTCGATATTCGGGCGATTGATAATGAGTTGGCCCTGGCCGAAAGTATCGGCATGAATACGATGCGGGTTTTTTTGCACGACCTGCTGTGGCAGCAGGACGCGGCTGGGTTCACTAAACGGCTGGATCAGTTCCTGGCCGTTTGCGCCAAACACCGCATCCGGCCCATGCTGGTCTTGTTCGATTCGTGCTGGCAGCCGTTTCCGGCCCTGGGGCCGCAGCCGGAGCCAACGCCTGGGGTGCATAATTCTGGCTGGGTGCAGGCTCCCGGCGCGGCCGCCCTCACCGATGTATCGCAGTATCCGCGTCTGGAAGCCTACGTGAAAGGTGTGGTAGGCGCGTTCAAAGCGGATAAGCGGATTCTGGCCTGGGACCTCTGGAACGAACCCGACAACACGAACGCCACGAGCTATGGCGAAAAAAGCAAGAAGCAAAACCTCGAACCAGCCAGCAAAGTGGCCATCGTGACGCGGTTGTTACCGGAAGTGTTTCGCTGGGCGCGGTCGGCCAGACCCGCGCAGCCGCTCACGGCGGGCGTATGGCAATTCTGGAACGGCGACTGGGCCGACCTGACCACCCTGACGGTCATCGACCGGGTGCAGCTTGAGCAGTCCGACATCATCACCTTTCACCAGTATGCCGATTCAGTAGCCCTGCCAAAAGCGATTGCAGCCCTGAAAAAGTTAGGCCGTCCGCTGATCTGCACGGAATACATGGCACGGGGCGTGGCCAGCAAATTTCAAACCCACCTGCCCATTGCCAAACGCGAAAAAGTTGGCATGATAAACTGGGGTTTCGTGGCAGGCAAAACCCAAACCTATCTGCCGTGGGATAGCTGGGAAAAGCCCTATGTGGACGGTTGGGAACCGACAATCTGGTTTCACGAAGTGTATCGGAACGACCTGACACCCTACGATCAGAGTGAGATCACAGCTATCCGGCAAGCTACAGGCAAGCACTAGACTTCTGCCCGGCCGCGACTTGTCGGGGTTGAGCAGGAAGCGGCTTTTGGGGTATTGGCTCGACCCGTGTATGGGCGGCAACCGTTGGGGAACGTAGCTTGATAGTTTACGCTTCTGCTGATTCCCGCTTCTGCTATAACACTGCCCGTGCCGTGGTATCGTCGAGCTTGAGTTGGGCTACCAGAGCGGGTAGGCCCGAAAATTTTTGTTCGGGGCGCAGAAACTCGCGGAAACGCAGGGTGAGGTGTTCGCCGTAAATATCCTGGTCGAAGTCGAAGATATACGTTTCTATGGTTTGGCCGATGCCATCGACCGTGGGCCGGAAACCAATGTTCAGCATACCGCCGTAGGTGTGGCCCCGGTGCAGCACCTCCACGGCATACACGCCATTGGCCGGTATGAGTTTCAGCGGGTCATCGACCTGCATGTTGGCGGTGGGGTAGCCGAGGGTGCGGCCCAACTGTCGGCCTTTCACAATGGTGCCGGTGAGGGTGTAGGGTCGGCCCAGAAACAGCGTGGCGACCCGGATATTGCCTTCGGCCAGGGCCGTCCGGATTTTAGATGAGCTTACCCCAATGGCTTCTACATCCTGCCGGGGAATCTCCTCCACGGCAAAACCAAATTCATCGGCATGTTGGCTAATGTAATCGAACCCCCCTTCGCGGTCGCGGCCAAAGCGGTGGTCGTAGCCGATCACGAGCTTCTCCGTCCCTATTTTTTCGATGAGAATCTGCTGGATAAACTCGGCGGAGGTCAATTCAGAGAACGACCGGGTGAAGGGAATAACCACCAACTGATCGACCCCGGCCTGCTCCAGTAACTCTATCTTCTCATCGAGGGTAGAGAGCAGCCTCAGGTTCTGACTATCATTCGAGACTACCGTACGGGGGTGGGGCCAGAATGTTAGCACTACCGACTGCCCGTGGCTGGTTTTGGCTACTTCGATCAGCCGGGCCAGAATTTTCTGGTGGCCGCGATGAACGCCATCGAAGGTACCGCTGGTAACAATGGCGTGGGGGAGGGGCTGGAGGGTGTCGAGGTTGCGATGGATAATCATAGCGAATGGTCGGCGCGATACCGATTGATAAATGAGTCGATGGTATCGGCATCGACTACCCGAAACTCACCGATGCGCGTTCGGCGCAGGGCACTCATGTAGGCACCATTGTTAAGTAATAGTCCCAAATCGCGTACCAATGAGCGAATATATGTGCCTTTAGAGCAAACAATCCGAAAATCGACCTCTGGGAATCGGTCGGTCGATACCTCGAACTCGGAAACAGTGACACTGCGGCTTTTTATTCCCCCCTCAACCCCCTCGGCGGTTTCGCCCCGGCGGGCTTTTTCGTAGAGCCGCTCGCCATTGACCCGTACCGCTGAGTAGATGGGTGGCACCTGCAATATGTCGCCGGTAAGCTGATTTACGGCCTCCTGAATAGCTTCGGGCGTGATGGTGGAGGTATCAAATTCGGCATCGAAGGCCGTTTCGAGGTCAACAGAGGGGGTTGTTTTGCCCAGCACCAGCGTGCCTGTATATTCTTTCTCCTGCGCCTGGTAGCTATCTATTTGTTTGGTAAGCTTGCCCGTGCAGAGAATGAGCAGCCCTGTTGCCAGCGGATCGAGGGTGCCGGCATGACCAACTTTTTTGAACCGGCACGCCCGCCGAATTTTGTTTACCACATCGAAAGAGGTCCACTCGCGGGGTTTGTCGATCAGGATGAGGAGCGCGGGTTCGGGTAATGGCTGAATGGACGTTGACAAGCGTTGACGTAGTTGTAGCGGCCACAAAGTTACAAAACAAAACCGCGCCATTGCATGCAGGAGCAATGGCGCGGTTGCGTATGGGCTGATAGACTTACTTCATTCCCACCGATTTATCGGCTTTGAACTGTACCCATTCCAGCGCAAACAGGGGCTTCTGGCCTGCCGATGGGTTAGTGAACACAAAATACACCTTGTGCATACCGCTAACGGGTTGCGCCAGGCTGATGGTTACCGGCCCCATGGTGCCTTCTTTCACAGCGGCTTCGCCAAGCAACGTACCAGCGGGTGACCCAAGCCGGACTTCGAGTTTACCTCCCGCCAGGCGGGCATCGGCACTGATTACCTGCGCCGTAATCCCGTCGATGCCGGTCATGTCCAAGTCGTTGAACTGCACGTAGCTGCCGTTGGTGGTGCCAATAGCCAACTCCGATTTGGTGCCAGGCATGGCATATTTCATAATGGCCTGCTCGCCATCGTTGTTAGCCGCTTTTAGTTTAGCCGACCGCAGTACTACTGTCGATGAGCCTGTAACGGGGCCAATGGCTCCCCGCCCTTTGTCGGTATAACTGGCCGAGAAAATATAGGTGCCGTCTTTGGCTTTAGGCACGTACTCGCCTTTAACGGGCTGGCGATTGGCCATTTTTTCGTCGGCCAGGGAAAGAATATACCGCACCATATCGGTGGCTTCGCTGTCTTTCAGCTGGGGGTGGGCGCTCATGGCCTGTTCGCCCCAAACACCCCCACCGCCTTTAATCACCTTGTTGGCCAGTTTGCCTTCAATCTGGAACACGCCTTTGTATTTCTTGGCCACATCGATGTAGGCTGGCCCGATGCTTTTTTTGTCGACAGCATGGCAGGCTTTGCAATCGCTGAGTTCAATGAGCCGTTTACCCGTTGAGAACCCCATGTTGGCCTGGTGGCCCTGGGCGAGCAGGGTTTTATCATAGCCATCGAGGTGGTCGATAGTCAGGGTCACATCCTCCGGGCTGATGCCTTTAGCCAGTGTACCGTCTTCCTTATCGGCTACTTTCACCTCATAGGCCAAGGGCTTGTTGTCGAAATAAAAGGTCCGGTTGCCTTTCACAGCCATCTCAACAGAAGGTGCATCATTGCCTACTTTAATCTCTAATTCTTTCGTGCCCACGCTGCCTTTGGCATCGGTTACGGTCAGCACGGGGTGGTAAATGCCTGGTTTGGCATAGGTAAACGTTGGGCTGGCCTGATTGCTTTTGGGGAAACCTTTGCCAAAATTCCATTCGTATTTCAGGGCATCACCATCATAATCCAGGGTGCCTTTGGTGTCGAATTTCACCGTGAGCGGAGCAGCACCAACGGTTTTACTGGCTTCGGCAATGGCTACAGGAGGGCGGTTACCGGCATTATAAGTGATGTGCGACAGGCGAGCATCGTCATTGGCGGCAAACCACCGCTGGCCATATTCAAGCGTGTAGAGCGAGCCATCAGGGGCAAACTGCATGTCGATGGTGTGCGAGAATTTGGTGCTGGGCATAAACCGTTCCATCTTCACAAAATCACCTTCGGGGGTCATCGTTACGGGGTTGATCCAGTCGCGCATCCAGTCGTAGGCGAAGAATTTACCATCGTAATGCCGGGGGAATTTCACAGACGTTTCCGGGTAGTCATCGTAATAATACACCGGCCCGCCCATAGCATTGCGTCCGCCTTTACCCACAATCGCGCCAAACTCTGGCGAGTCGGCGTAGGGGTAATAAATAAAGGCTTTCTGGGCAGGAGGTAACTCGGTCAGGCCCGTGTTGTGGGGCGAATTGTTGATCGGCTTCATCGGGTCGAAAAGCGGTCCACTGGTGCTGTCTTTAAATGAATAGGCGTGATAGGGCTTATTATCGGCCACAAACAGCGGCCAGCCAAAATACCCGGCTTTGCGGGCCTGATTCATCTCATCGTGACCACGAGGCCCGTATTTCTCGCTGTTCTCGCCAGCATCGGGGCCAACCTCGCCCCAATAGAGAAACCCAGTGCGCTGATCCACCGAAATGCGGTATGGGTTGCGGTTTCCCATCACATAAATCTCGGCTCGCGCTTTGGGGCGGTCCGACGGGTCGGTGCCTTCGCCAAACAAATTCCCTTTCGGAATGGTGTAGCCACCTTCGGGCGTAGGGGTGATGCGCATGATTTTGCCGCGCAAATCGTTGGTATTGCTGGAGGTAAGCCGGGCATCCCACCCCCCGCGACCGGCCCGCTCGTCAATGGGGGCGTAGCCGTTAGAGGCAAAGGGATTGGTATCGTCGCCGGCGGAGAGGTACAAGTTGCCTGCCCGGTCCCAGGCGATGGAGCCTCCAGTATGGCAGCAGTCCGTCCGTTTTACCGGAATGGTGAGCAGCACTTTTTCGGTGTTCAGTAGCAGCGTATCGCGCACATCATCGTAGGTAAAGCGCGAGAGGTGCTGGGCGGTATCGGCCACTGACTTACCGGCGATGGGCGAGTAATAAAGATAAATCCACTTGTTCTGGCTGAACTTAGGGTCGATGTTGAGGCCCATCAATCCATACTCGAACTTGGTATAGACGGGCATATTAGCAACCACTTTTACCGTCTTTGTTTTCGGGTTATAGAGCTTCAGGGCACCTTTGCGCTCGGCAAAAAGCACCTTGCCGTTGTCCAGCACCGCCAATTCAGTTGGCTCATCTAAACTGGCAGCCAAAATTTGGCGGTTAAACCGATTTTCTTCAGGGGCCGTTTGCGCCCGGCAAACAGAAACAGGCAGCAAACTAGCCGTGAGTAATAAAGCAGCCCAGACAACCGACTGGGCAATGACATGTTGATGGCGCATAGGAAACAAGACAGGTAAGATAATGACAAAATAAAGCTACTGAAAAAGCAAAAACGGCCAGGTATTTACTATTGTATCAACCTTACCCCAACCCCTCTACAGGAGAAG
This sequence comes from Cytophagales bacterium, assembly GCA_038212815.1. Lineage (GTDB taxonomy): Bacteria > Bacteroidota > Bacteroidia > Cytophagales > Spirosomataceae > JBBQUC01. The sequence continues at coordinate 10,444 of JBBQUC010000033.1, read as the reverse complement.
GGTTGGGGTGAGGTTGATACAATAGTACCTTTACACCATGAAACGAGTTACTCTGCCATTTATCATCTTTTTGTTCAATCAATTTGTTTCGGCGCAATCCCTGCGAGTAGCCGTGGCCGCCAATGCACAGTTTGTGATGACTGCCCTTCAAAAAGAATTTACCCGGCAGTCGGGTATTCCCCTCGAAACCGTTATCAACTCATCGGGTAAGCTAACCACCCAAATTCAGCAGGGCGCGCCCTTCGACCTGTTTCTGTCGGCTGATATGGACTTCCCCGAAAAGCTCTATGCCGGTGGCCTCACCACCGAAAAACCCCGCATCTACGCTTATGGAACCCTGGTACTCTGGACTATGGGTACGCTTGATTTGACGGGTGGCCTGAACAGCCTGCTGGCCTCCACGGTTCAGAAAATAGCGGTGGCCAATACCGGAATTGCCCCCTACGGGAGGGCAGCGGTCGAGGCTCTGCAAACCGCCAAACTGTACGACCGGGTGCAGCCCAAACTGGTTTTTGGGGAAAGCATTGCCCAGGTAAACCAGTACGTGCAGGCAGGAGTAGTAGAGGTGGGTTTCACGGCTAAATCGGTGGTTCTGGCTCCAGCACTTACCCAGAAAGGCCATTGGGCAGATGTGCCATTAACCCTCTACAAACCCATTGCCCAGGGCGTAGTAGTGCTGAAATCGGCGAAGAATGGCCCTGCTGCCCGGCGGTTCATGAACTTTCTGTTTACCCCCATTGCCCGCAGCATCTTCCGGCAATATGGGTATCTGCTCAAATAACGCCGTATCTTTGCGACCTGAGGCAGTTGCCGCAATTTTCTGACTACACGCTGATGACCACTACCCTTCGGATCGCCCTGCAAAAGTCGGGTCGCCTGAGCGAAGATTCGTACCAATTGTTTAAAGAGTGCGGTATCCGGTTCGATTACGGCACCGGCAAACTCAAATCCGTTTCCTCCAACTTCCCCGCTGAGTTTCTGTTTCTGCGCGACGATGATATTCCCGGCTACGTAGAAGACGGCGTGGCCGACCTCGGTATTGTGGGCGAGAACGTAGCCGTTGAAACCGGGCGGCAGGTCACTACCGTGCATAAACTTGGTTTCTCCAAATGCCGCCTGTCTATTGCCATTCCGCGTGGCGAACCCTACACTAGCCTGTCCGACCTGCATGGCAAAAGCATTGCTACCTCGTACCCCCGGTTACTGGGTAATTTTCTGGCCGAGCGGGGGGTACAGGCCGATATTCACGAGATCAGCGGCTCGGTCGAGATTGCGCCCAGTATTGGGTTGGCGCAGGCCGTCTGCGACATTGTATCGTCGGGGAGTACGCTTCTGAGCAATGGGCTACAGGAAGTGGAGACTATTTTTAGGTCGGAGGCTATTCTGATTGCCCATCCGGGCTTGCCTGCCAACAAGCAGGCATTGCTGGATAAACTGCTATTTCGGATCAAGGCCGTGCAGGCGGCCGTGGCCCACAAGTATATTGTGCTGAATGCCCCCAACCACGCTCTGCCGCAGATTACGGCCCTATTGCCCGGCATGAAAAGCCCAACCGTTACCCCCCTCGCCACGGCGGGCTGGAGTTCGGTGCATTCGGTGATTAACGAGAACGATTTCTGGGAGAATATCGAAGCCATTCGCGCTGCCGGTGCCGAAGGCATTTTAGTGATTCCGATTGAGAAAATGATTAATTAAATGCAGATCATTCCTTTTCCTACCCGTGCTGAGTGGCCTGCATTACTGGCCCGGCCTGTGCAAGCCACCGAGCAAATCGAAGCCATTGTTGTGCCCATACTGCGCCAGGTACGCGAGCAGGGCGATGCTGCGCTGATCGACTTTGCCCAGCGGTTCGACAAGGTAACCCTGGATATACACAATCTGGAAATCAGTATGGCCGAGGCCGATGCGGCTGAAGAGCAACTGAGCGATGCGCTAAAAACCGCCATCCGGCAGGCATATGCCAATATCCAGCTTTTTCACCAAGCGCAGCGGCAACCCATTCAGAAAATTGAGACTATGCCCGGCGTAACCTGCTGGCGACGGAGTGTGGCCATCGAGCGGGTTGGCCTGTATATTCCGGGTGGCACGGCTCCGCTGTTCAGTACGGTGCTTATGCTGGGCATACCCGCGCAGTTGGCCGGTTGCCGCGAGGTGGTGCTGTGTACGCCTGCCACCCACCCCGCCGTATTGTTTGCCGCTAAACTGGTTGGGGTTACGCGCTTGTTTCGGGTGGGGGGGGCGCAGGCTATTGCCGCCATGACCTACGGAACGGCCTCGATACCCCGCGTCGATAAGATTTTTGGACCCGGTAATCAGTACGTCACTGCCGCTAAAATGCTGGTTGCCAAAGAGGGCATGGCCATTGACATGCCCGCCGGGCCGAGCGAAGTGGCTGTTTATGCCGACGATACCGCCATTCCGGCTTTTGTCGCTGCCGATTTACTCTCGCAGGCCGAACACGGGGCCGATAGCCAGGTGTTGTTGGTTTCAACCAGTAAAAAACTCATCAACTCGGTTAACCTGACCCTCGGTTCGCAACTGGATAAACTGCCCCGGCGCGGGTTAGCGGCACAGGCTATTGCCAACAGTAAAGCCATTTTGGTCGATACACAGGCCGAAGCTATTGACCTGCTGAATGCTTATGCTGCCGAACACCTCATTCTGAGCGTAGCCGATGCCGAAACGGTAGCCTACCGAATCATCAACGCCGGGTCGATCTTTTTGGGTAACTACACTCCCGAATCGGCGGGCGATTATGCCTCTGGCACCAATCACACCCTGCCGACTAACGGCTTCGCCAGGGCTTACAGTGGCGTATCGCTCGATAGCTTTGTGAAGAAGATAACGGTCCAGCACATCACCCCCGACGGACTGCGTAAACTTGGCCCAACGGTAGAGGCAATGGCCGAAGCCGAATCGTTGCTGGCGCATAAGCGGGCGGTAAGTTTGCGGCTGGCGAGTTTGCCTAAATAGACTGGCAAAAATTGGTAATTTTTCTTGTTTTGCACTCTCCCAAGAAAATCGTATCACCTTCAGCGCGGTTCGTGCTATTTTCTCTATTTATTAGAAAAATACAATTTATCGCGTTTTTAAAGAATCTTTTGTACAATTTTCTGAATCATTGCAGCGTACTTACATTCCGTTGACTTTTTAGAAGAACTTTTCATAAACGGCTGTTTTTCAGTTGGATTTAATTTTGGTTTGCCCACACCTTTGTCACGGAAACCAAATTCCATATTGTTATGAAACGTATTCGTTTATCCGTTGCCGTGCTGCTTGCAGCGTGGAGTCTGGCCGGGCCGGGAGTGGCTCTTGCTGACAATGATGGTACTACGGTGAGTAAGGTGAAAGTAAGCAAGTCCGAACACAAGAAGTTTCGTTTATATACACAGGCTGGCACGCCGGTGGCCGTAGCATTGATTGATGCCGATGGCAATGTGCTTTATCAGGGACAGGTCAAACAGAAGGATGCGCGGGGCACCTCGTTCGACCTCACCACGCTGCCTGATGGTCAGTACTACGTGACAGCTACCGGCGATGCCTGGTGGGTATCACAAAAACTAACCATTCGCCAGAACGAACTCGCGGTCGATACCAAGAGTGTGCAGGAGATGGGTAAACCCACGCTGACGGCTTATGCCAAAAACAAGTATGTAGTAGCCCTGCCGGGCAGCAATATTGGCCCCGTTACGGTAACACTCTACAACCGCATGAATGAACTGGTTTTTAGTCAGTCGTTTGTAGATGCTGAAAAGCGTCGGTTCGATTTGAGCAAACTACCCGAAGGGTCGTACACCGTTGTAGTCGGTCCAAATGAAAAGCAATTTTCCGAGCGTATCGAGATTGTGCGCTAATTAACGCTTACCGGGTTGCGTGGCTCCTTTCGGACGGAATCATGCCAACTTCTCACCAACCCTGCTTCTTCACCTGGAGCAGGGTTTTTTATTCCTGTCTGCACCTTAAAATAGCTAACTCCTTCATCTTCGATTCAACGATAATATCGACTTCTTTGCCATAGGTGCTGATGGGTGAGTAGAGCCAGTCGGCATGAGCTTCTTTGCGGGCGGCAGGGTCTTCATGGTCGCGCCGGGAGTCGGAAAAGTGGAAAACGGGACGCACATCCCAGGTATTGTAAGCCATTAAAAACGCTGCTTTTTCACTGAGGCCATCGGGGTGCAGGCTGTGGTGGAAATAATCGAAGACAATGGGTGTACCAATCTGTTCGTACAGGGGTACTAAGTCGGCTACACTATAGAGCGTAGGACGGTCGTCATTTTCAACCGTGAGTCGGGCGCGGAGGTTTTGGCTAAGTCTGGCGGTAAAGTTCCGGGCAAAGCGTGCCAGCGTAGCGGCTTTGTCGCCGTAGGTGCCACCGGCATGGATATTGATTTTGTTCCAATGTGAGGGGGATAATCTCATCAGATCAAACACACTGGACTGATACTCAAGATCAATTACCGTATTGTCGAGTGTTTTGCCCTGCCCAGCCAGGTGGTTGAACGGCCCGGGGTGGAAGGTAAGCCGGATGGGTCGGCGACCAATAAGTTCGAGTGTAGCCCGTATTTCGGCAAAGTCGGGAAGTTGGGAAATCTGATACTCAGAGGCCCAGGGAAACAGGTCGGATGAAATGCGGAAAATGCGAAAACCGTGATCGAGGTTCCAGTCGATAATTTTCAGGAGGTCCTGCACATTCAGCAGGGCTAACTGCGAGGCATATTGCAGTCCTTTATCGAGGAAGGTTTTTTTTATCATCCCCCGATTTGTTGTGATTTTATCCGCTTGCAGGCTAAGATTGATACAAGCGTACCCACTATTTAGTGCCGGTATTTCCATGAATAAAGTAACGCGGAAATTCCCTGTAAAGTTACGATTTTGTTGACTTTTACTACTTAACCTGCCGTTCGCTCAAAACAAAGTAACTTTTATTGCATCTATGGCGAAGCTCTTTTACTTTGTTATCTGCTATGGTCAAGACTTTATCAACTACCGGCTTTTTACCCTCCATGTCAGCCATACTGACTGCCCGGCAGCGGGCTACACTGTCCCAGCAATGGAAATTGATGGCGTATAGTTTGAATCAGTATCAGACGGCTCATTGGACACGCTTAACACTTGAGCAGCAGCTAGATATCAATGCCTATCAGAATAGTCTGCTCTGCCGGGCACAAGATATGGAGGATGGCCTTACGCAGCCTACGTTTAGTAATGCAGAACTGCTTCTGGCCTCAGTTTGCGAATTGACTCAACGCGCTGGTAATGAATTACCTGGTATGCGTTCATTATCCCTGGCTTTAAACATTGGTGCCATCAGCGTTGCTTTGGCCTCTGCTGTAGCCCGCAGCAATACTCAGGGTATCAACAACGCTCTGCGAGAATTGAGCAGCCTACTGAATTCCGACTAGTTCGACATCAAAAACTAAGTCTTTACCAGCCAACGGGTGGTTTGCATCGAAGGTGACGGTGGTATCAGTCATCTCGCGCAGAATCACCGGTATCGGTGCCGGGCTACCATCTTCGTGCATGTTGAGGGTCATGCCCAGTTCAAGTTCAATATCGGCGGGGAGTTCGGCTCGGTCAATCACAAACACCATGTCTTCGTAAGCCGGGCCGTAGGCATCTTCTACCCCAATATGGATGGTTTTATGATCGCCCACCTGCATACCCTGAATCCCCTCATCGAAGCCTTTAATGACCTGCCCCGCACCGAGGGTAAATTCCAGTGGGTCGCGCCCCTGCGATGAATCGAAAATGGTGCCGTCGCCTAGCGTACCGGTATAATGAACTTTAACAGCGTTGCCTGCCTGTGCCGTCTGTAGCATGTTTATCCTATATAAATGAACAGATTAGTAAGCCCTGGCAAATACCACCCGCCCTGTTGAGGGCTTGCCGGAATAGACGCAGATACCCGCTTCTGGCTCCTGGTTTAACGGAATGCAGCGGATAGTGGCTTTAGTTTCTTCTTTAATGGCCTCTTCAGTTTCGGGGGTACCATCCCAGTGCGCCATCAAAAATCCGCCCTGCTCAATTTTTACCTTGAACTCGTCGTAGCTATCCACCCGGAAGGTGTTGGCCTCGCGGAAGACAAGAGCTTTCTGGTAGATGTTGGCCTGAATGTCAAGCAGTAACTGCTGTATCCGCTCCGTTAGTCCATCAAATGGCACCGTTTCTTTGGTCTTCAGGTCGCGTCGGGCAATTTCAACGGTGCCATTTTCTACATCACGCCCACCCATTGCCAATCGAACGGGTATGCCTCGTAGCTCATATTCGGCAAATTTCCAGCCAGGCTTATTGGCATCTGAGTCGTCGTATTTTACCGAAATACCGGCTTTGCGGAGTTCCTGCATGAGCGGCTTTACTTTTGCCGTCACCTGCGCCAGTTGCTCTTCACTACGAAAAATAGGGATAATAACAACCTGAATAGGAGCCAATTTTGGCGGTAGTACCAGCCCTTCATCGTCGGAGTGGGCCATAATGAGTGCCCCCATGAGCCGGGTAGAAGCTCCCCAAGAGGTGCCCCAAACGTACTCTAACTGGTTTTGTTTGGTCAGAAACTGCACATCGAAGGCTTTGGCAAAGTTCTGCCCCAGAAAGTGCGATGTACCCGCCTGTAGGGCTTTACCGTCCTGCATCATAGCCTCGATACAGAGGGTATCGTCGGCACCGGCAAAGCGTTCACTGGCGGTTTTGATGCCCCGAATCACGGGCATGGCCATCCACTCTTCGGCAAAGGTGGCGTAGGTTTCGAGCATCTGCCGGGTTTCGGCAACGGCTTCGTCGGCGGTGGCATGGGCGGTATGACCCTCCTGCCAGAGGAACTCGGTAGTACGCAGAAAAATGCGGGTGCGCATTTCCCAGCGCACCACGTTGGCCCATTGGTTAATAAGCAGCGGCAAGTCGCGGTACGACTGAATCCAGTTTTTATACGTGCTCCAGATAACCGTCTCCGAGGTAGGTCTGACAATCAGTTCTTCTTCGAGTTTGGCTTCTGGATCGACAATGATGCCGGAGCCATCCTCGGCATTTTTAAGCCGGTAGTGGGTCACCACAGCGCACTCTTTGGCAAAGCCTGCCACGTGCGAAGCTTCTTTGCTGAGGTACGATTTAGGGATAAACAGCGGGAAATAGGCGTTTTGATGGCCCGTTTCCTTAAACATGTCATCGAGGGCACGCTGCATTTTTTCCCAAATAGAGAAACCATAAGGTTTTATTACCATGCAGCCCCGAACGGGTGAGTTTTCGGCCAGGTCGGTGCGTTTGATGAGTTCGTTGTACCACTCAGAATAGTTTTCGCTGCGCGAAGGGATTGCTTTTGCCATACAGTGGGAAAAGTGATGGAGAGTGTTGGGACACAGACCGGGCCGCCGGGTCTTTGTTCCAACTGTTAAACCACACCTGAAAAAACTTTATGAACCGAATTAAACTTTGCTTAAAATAGGCAGTCTAAACGACAATAAAGTTGCAAAGATAGGTTTTTCCGCTATGTTTGTAATCAATCTGAGTCAACAAACGTTATACTTCGTAAGCACACAAGCACTTGGAAACTGATACTAAAAACCCGTCTGTCACTATGAAAACGCATCGCACGTGGCAACTCCTGACATTGGCCGCCTTGTCAGGGCTTTGGGGCTGTAGCTCCTCCCGTCAGACGGCCCAGAATACTGGCGAGATGGATGACCTGTATGGCACATCGACGAATGCGGCAGTGTACGCCAGCGCGTCGCCGGAGATGCCGGTTCAACAGCGCAGCAATCGCTACTCCCGTAACAACCGCAATGCGAATCCTGATTACAATGAGGCTGACCAGCAAAATGGCTACAACGCCCGCACCAATCAGGATGAGTATTACACGGAACTTAGCACACGTAAATTACAGCGCGGCCTGACCGATGATCCGGGTTGGACCGATAATTCGGCCAATGCGTACAACAATGGGTTTACTAATGGCTACTATGCCAGCATGGGTAACCCGGCGTTTAACAGCTATCGCTACAATCCGTATGGGTATGGCAGTTCGCCGTTCTTCAGTGCGTTTAGCTTTGGTATTGGCATTGGTTCCGGGTTTGGCTATAGCCGGTTTAGTCCGTTCTATTCGCCGTTTGGGTATAGTGCCTTTGGGTATAGCCCATTTGGCTACGGTGGTTTCTACGATCCATTCTACAGCAGCTATGCTTATAGCCCCTTTGGGTATGGTGGCTACGGTGGGTATGGTTACGGTAATAACTATGGTGGTGGTGGCTATTATGGTTCTTCCATGTATACTAACAATGTAATTGTATCGGGTGCCGATCCGTACCGCAGCAGTCGTACTTATGGCCCTCGCGGTGCCGGTGCGGTTGATCGCTACAACGGGTCGTTTAACAACGCGCCTACGTACACCAACAATGGCGGTCGCCGGTCAGGTAGCGATGCCAGTTCGGGCAACGGCTACTACAGCAATCCATCGAGCGGCAATACCAACGGCACCTCTGGCAGTGCGCGGCAAAACAGTAGGGGCAACAGCTACTACTACGATAATGGCAATACGGGTGCCCGCACCAGCGGCAATTCATCCGTAACGCCTTCGAATCCTTCGTACAGCAACAGTACGGTTCCATCGAGTGATGGATATTATGCCCGCCCACGGCAGAACAGCCGGGGGAGTTATACTCCTCCCAGCGATAACGGCAGCTATAACTCTGGGAATTCGTACCAGAACCAAAGCCAGAGCCGGGGTAGCTATTCAGCCCCCAGCTATCAACAGCAGAATAGCCGGTCTTATTCGCCACCTGCCCAGCAAACCTACAGCCAGCCTAGTTATAGTGCTCCCTCGCGGGGTAGCTACAGCGCACCAAGTTACAGTGCGCCCAGCAGCGGTGGGGGTAGTTCATCAGGTGGTAGCTCATCAGGTGGTGGTTCGCGCGGCCCCCGGTAAAATTTAATCCATTTTTAAGCTTGAAAAACCCGGCCTTTCGCGACATTGAGCCGGGTTTTTTGTTTTATAGCGGGGCCTACAGCTCTAAAACTGTTTAGCTAGGATTAAACTAAAGGATAGCCTGGCTTGTCTAACAGCAAAACAAAATAGTCTCTACTGATTTTTCTGCAAACACCATGAACCGAATACTTCTCATACTGGGGCTTACGCTATCTGCCAATGCCCTGTTTGGTCAGGCCGCCGATTATGGCGATGATGCCTTTCGTTACTCCGAACTTACTCAGACTGGTACGGCCCGTTTCCGGGGCTTAGGGGGCAATCATGCCGCGTTAGGGGGCGATGCCAGCACTATTTTTGGTAACCCCGCCGGATTAGCCTTTTATAACCGCTCCGAGTTTAGCTTTAGTCCCTCACTGAACTTAATCGCTAACAAAAGTGCATTTTTGGGAGCAACTACCAACGGTACTAAGAGTACCCCGGCCATTGGGCAGTTTGGGCTGGTACTGACTGGAAATGGCAATGGTAGCAGCCGCTGGAAACGGTCGGTACTGGGTATATCCTATTCGCAAACAAGCAATTTTAATAACTACGTCGATGCCAGTGGCACCAATAACAACAACCGCTCGTCGTTTGTGAACGGCTATATTGATGCCGCCAATAGCCGGAACATCAGTGGCGATGCGCTCGACAAAGAGTACAACACCACTACCAATCAAGCCAATAGCCTTGAAGCGGCTGCCTATCAGTTGTTCCTGATCAACGGTACGGATAAGCCGAATAACCAGTCGGGGCCGCCTTATTTCCGGTTCGAGCCAAACCTGCCGCTCAATCAACGCACCACGTTTGAATCGTCGGGGGCACATTCACAGTGGACACTGGCTTATGCGGGTAACTTAGATGATAAGCTGTACATTGGCGGTAATATTGCCCTAACCCGCTTGCGCTATACCTCCGAGAGCACAATTGCCGAAGCTCCTATTGGGAGTAAGGTGTTTACCAGCTATAGCCAGACCAATCAGTTGACCGTAGCCGGGAATGGCGTGACAGCTTCTATTGGGATGATCTATAAACTGGACCCTAGTTTTCAGGTGGGAGCTACCATTGCCTCGCCTACCTGGAACAGTGTTACCGAAACGTTTCAGCAATCCCTATCGGCCATTGCCCGTGATCCGAACCTGCCCCTGAATAAGAACAAAATTGGCGTGGCCCCCAACGACTTTGATTATACCCTGCAAACTCCCATGCGGGCTTCGGGCGGTTTCACCTATTTTGTGGGGGGAGGCAAAGTTGGGTTCCTGACCGCCACTGCCGAGTATGTAGGCTACACCGGCATGCGGGTGAGCACCAATGCCTTTAACTCATCGCAGGGCAATACTGATTTTCGGAACGACGTGAAAACGTACGTGCAGAACACCTACCAAAACGTGGTGAATTTCAAGGTTGGCGCCGAATTCCGGGCCGGTTTACTCCGTATTCGGGGCGGGGCGGCTTACCTGCCAACGGCTATTAAAGGCAATCAGGATGGCATTGCCC
>JBBQUC010000032.1:0-16113 GCA_038212815.1 Cytophagales bacterium | reverse complement strand
AGGGCATAATACTCGCCTTTGGCCTGCTTGAGGGTTTCCAGAAAGTTGATCCCGCCGTTTTTTCCCATGTTGCGCGGATGCAGCACACCGATAACCCGGCCCGGAAACTGCCGTTCGTACTCCTGAATGATCTCCCTCGTGCCATCGCTCGAAAAATCATCGCCTACCAGAATCTCTACGGAGAAATTGGTTTGCTGCGCCAGCGCACTGTCAATCGCTTTCCGAATGAAGTTCTTCTGGTTATACGTGATGATAAGAACACTGACTTTGGGCATATTTTTCGTAGTGAGGGGCGGGCAGATAAATCGTCTGACTCCTTTTAGAGAGCAACTTCTTTCGCCTGTACAATGTGTTTTTTCCAACCCTGCGGCTCTTCGTTATCGGCGGGCTTACCCCAGGGGTCATAGAAAGGGAGAATAGCAACCCAGCGGCCACGGGGGTCGTCCCAGCTAAACCGGTCGGCAAAGCTCGATGGGCTAACCCAATGGGGAAGGTCGTAGCGAAATAAAATCATATCGCCCACATCCTGAAAGCCTTCGGTCTCCACAATGGTATCGTTAATGACGTACCCCGTACCGCCCGAATGGTAATCGCGACCATATTTGTTGAGGGCTAAAATCATACCAACCTGCTGGGGATAGCGCGGGTGCCAGTGCCGCCCAAAAAACGAGCCGCCCATAGGGTAGTGCGTTACCTGCGGATGAAAATACGGTTGCCCTTTCCGAATTCCGAATGCCTCATCGTTGCCGGTCATCCCGTTCCAGAACTTGCGGATCGGGTCAAAAACCGTGAGCAGGGTTTGCTGGAACTCAGCGTCGAGGTCAAGAATGGCATCGAACGTATGGTCGTGGAAAAGCTGCGGGGCTTGCTGGATTTTGGCAATATGCAGCCGGTGTTTATGCTGATTGTTATCGAACGGGTCGGGGGCTTCGGCCAGCGGCACATCTTTAGCCCAGGCCAGCGTTCCGTCGATCACCTGATTCAGAGTTGTTTCGGGGATATTAGTCTTGATAATAACGATGTTGGGTTCGTTCACCAGCCGCATCACCTCCTCGTAGGGAATTTCGGTCTTGATTTCGCCGTTGACAAACTCTGCGTTTACGGCAATAATGTATTTCGAAAGCTCCTTCATACCTTTTTGGCGTTGTTCATTGCAAATAACCGGGCTACCTGCCTTAAAAGCAAATTGTTTTATACAAGGGGTTTGGTGGCCCACCCAAACCCCGATGCGCCAAACCCGTTGCCATTATAGAACATCACCAACTGCTGCCGATGGGGCAGAATGTGGCAATAGTCCATCATGGTCGAGTCCCAGCCCGTGGCCGAGCGTTCAATGCCCGCCTGGGCATCGTTCCGTTCCCAGATAATCCCATCTTCAGACTCCGCATACCCAATTCGGTAACTCCGCTCTACATCGGTGCGGTAGTTGTGCGCATTGCGATAAGAGAAGTACATTTTATATAACCCATTTTCTTTGTAAACGGTTGGCCGCCCAATGGCATCGGTAAACTTATCGTAGCCAACGCACACCTGCCCCGACCGGTTCCAGCGGATACCATCAGCCGATTCGGCGTATTTAACCTCGTAAAAAGGCTCCGGGTGCCCATCGATCACCTCAATTTTTGTGCAGGACAAATACCACATCCGCCAGCGCACAGAGCCGTCAGAAATCACTTCACGGATTACACACGGCTGGGCCACCCATACCTGATCGTAAATAGAGCGGTCGAGCAGAGGGCCATCGAACTTCCGGTGGAAGGTCAACCCGCCATCGCGACTGACGGCCAGGCCAATTCCGAGCCGGTAGTGTGTGGTCTGGCTTTTATTCCAGCCCGTATAATACAGCCAGATTTCATCCGTGCCATCGTCGGCACGGATGGGCAGAAACCAGGAGGGCATCGCTCCGGTCTCGTCGAACATGCCCACGGCTCCTTTCGTCAGGCAGGGTTTATCATGAATATAAGCGACCTCGGCCAGGTTGTCGGGGTTTAGTTCGACAAATGAGGTAGCTGACTGACTGTCCTGATCGCGGGTGGCAAAATAAACCCGAAATCCATTTGCGTGCGGGAAACCAAAAGGCACCTGCGCGTGGGTGCGGCTAAACGGCAGCGAGCCGTCGGGGGTATAGATAAGTCCTTGTTTTGTCCACATAGTTGATTAATGCATTCGGTCGTTTCGTACGTAAATCCGGGAATCGTTGACCAGACCGATGTACTGATAATGCGCCTTCACAAAGTCGTCGAGGGGTTTGATAATCTCGTGGCCCTGCGTAGCCCGGTTGGTCATCCAAAGATTTTGGCTACCAACTGCATCAACAAACACGGGCGGAGTAGAGCGGATAAAGTTTTGGTAGTAGCGTTGCTGATACTGCGCCAGCATGGGATGATTGAATACCGAGCGTAGGCTGTGGTTCTCGGCCACGCCCTGCGGCATCTGGGTTTGCACGTAATAATCATTGCGCCAGCCCCACACTACCAGCTTTTCGCCGGGGTGAGCGTATTTAAGCACTTCGGCTGCTACCGGTGTTTCGGCCAGTTTCCAGCCGCCCTGATGGTCAGACGGATAGGTATTCAGGGCAATGTTGTGGCTATAGCGGTAAACCCCTTTTACGCCAAATGCCAGCAGGAAAATAGCCAGCAACACAGCATACAAGGCATTCGGTGCTGTTACTTGAACGCTGGGTGTATCGAGCCACAGGCAATATCCCAGTAAGAGCATAAGCGGGCCTATCAGGAAAAACAGATAATGACCAAATGCGTTGCCGGTGCGGGTAATGGCAAAGAGCGCAGCGAAGATTAAACTGAGCAGAAACCAAAGCACTCTGGACTGGGGAATACGCAACGCACCCGGTCGATGCGCAGTCCGGCGGAAAAACCGGATGGCGGCTATCCCGCCAAATACCGTCAACAGGGCCATAACCCAGTCGAACTCGGTTGCATTTTTGAAAAAGACGGGTAAGTCGAGTAAGCCTGCCAACTGGTCGGTTTGAGCTGAATAACGCAGATTGCCGAGAATGTAGTAAGTAACGAGGTCATTAAACACCCCAAATAGGCTGGTCAATATCACCACCAGCAGCGGAAAAGCTAGCCCGCCCCCACCCAGAGCGATTAGTCGCTCCCCTTTTTGCCGGACGGTCAACTGAGCATGCGTTAGTACGTAATACGCCACAAAACACCCAACCACGGCAATCAGCGGTACGGACTGCAATTTGCCAAAGGGCACCATACCAAGCAGTAGCCCAATGACGGCAATTCGGCGGGCGGACGGCTTTTCTTTAGTTAGTAATCGGGCGAAGAGATAGTAGCTACCATTTAAGAGCACAACGGCAATGAGTTCGCTGTTGTAGTGCAGAAAATCGATATGCTGGGTCAGGCCAAAGAGAAATAAGATCGGCAGTAGGATGAGCCGGGCTATTGGTTCACCAAACCACTGCCGGGCCGTGAAAAATAGCAGGATTAAGTTTACCATTACCAGCACAAAAGCGGATAGATGGGCCGTAATAAAATCGAAGGGTAAGCCCAGCAGGGAGGGAATTACCAGAAAATAACTATTGAGTGGGCCGCCGGTTGTGCCATCGACCGACCGAAAATACAGGGGATCCTGACGCAGAGTCATGGCTTGGGTAATCATTTGGCTTTCGTCGGGGTTGATCTCCCCATCGAACGCGATACTGGGTAAGCGCAATAAAAAAAGCAGGCCAAACGCCAGTACTAAAAATAACCAGGTATCCAGATTTTTTCGGAGGGTTAACCACAATAACCCCCAGCAGAGAATATAAACAGGGATTAAGTACGTAACTGGGAATGTGTCGAAATTGAGCATTGTGTAGCGCGTATCGGCTGCAAGAGCCACTCCGCTGTTAGAATCTGCGTTAGCTAATTGATGAATACTGAATGGGGCTAATGCGTAATAAGTAGCATAAGCCCGACATTTGGCGTATGTAAATGATGTTAGTTTAACGACAAGTTTCTTTGCAATTTTGCCAAGCGATCCTTGCGTATATACAGACGGGTATCGTTGACTAATCCTATATACTGATAGTTAGCATCAATGATTTTTGCCAACGCTGTATTATACTCGTGTCCCTGAGTTTTTCGGTCAGTCATCCAGAGGTTTTGGCTACCAACTGCATCGACAAATACAGGGGGCATAGATCGTAAGAAATCAGCGACATACCGTTTGTGATATACCTCCTTCATTCTTACATTATAAACACTATAGACCACGTGATTTTCGGCCACCCCCTGCGGCATCTGGGCTTTCACATAGTAGTCGTTTCGCCAACCCCACACCACCAATTTTTCGCCGGGGTGGGCATAGCGTAAAATAGCAGTAGTAACCGGAGTGGGTGCCATTCGCCAGCCTCCCTGTTCATTGGATGGATACGGGTTTAGTAACTTGCCAGACCGATAGTTAAGCGCAGTTTCTATACCAAACAGCAACAAAAAGACCGAAATGCTGCTACTAACTACCCAAATGAACCACCGATTGGTGGTTGCCAGTGGATACGAGATTATCTGCCAGGTAAACGCTAAACACAACAGTAAAGGGCCAATCAGGAAATAGAGATAATGCGCGTAGCCTGTGCCTGTACGAGTTATGGAGTAGAGGGTAGCTAGCAGCAGTACTAGTAAAAACGCGCTTATATACCCATTTTTGGGGTATTTATAGCCGGAGGCAAAGCTTGAAATAAACCAAAATAAACCGATGCCCGCCGATAAGAGAACCAACCAGTTGAATTGGGCTGCACTGGCTAAAAACTGGGGCAGATTCAGTAAATTCTGTAATGGATTGGTGGCACTAGCATAGGTGAAATTACTGAGAATATAAAACGTTAAAAAATCGCTATAAACGTCATTTGCCCACGCCAGCAAGACCGCCACGGTAGGAAACAGTAATCCGCCCGCCACTAATAGGGCTAGTAAACGGACTTTCAACGAAACCGGTAGGGTAGGGCGCAGGCCTACGTAAAGGGCTGCAAATGCACAAACAACAGCGGCTAACGGAACCCCCTGTAATTTACAAAAAGGAACGATGCCTGATAAAAACCCAATTAGGAAAACGAGTTTCCAGGATGGATCAGGCTGTTTTATTAACCGGGCATACAGATAGTATGATGCACTGAGCAGCACAACCGCCAGCAATTCACTGTTATAGCTGACAAAATCGGTGTGTTGGGTTAAGCCAAGCACAAATACAATAGGTAGCAGAACTAACCGGGCCGCCAGATCGCCAAACCAGAGCCGGGCGGTCAAGAATGTTAACCATAAGCTACTGGCAATCAACACAAATGCTACTAAGCGGGCCGTAATGTAATCGAATGGCAGCCCAAACCAGGTTGGAATAATCAAGAGGTAACTATCCAGCGGCCCGCCAGTGGTGCCGTCAACAGATTTAAAATAGATGGGGTTGTCATGCAAGGCTAACGCCTGAGCAACCATCTGACTCTCATCCGGGTTGATCTCCTCATCAAAAACAATACTGGGCAGGCGTAGCAAAAACAGCAACGAAAACAAGACCAGCAGAAATAGAGCTGATGATGTAAGTCGATTCGTTAGGGTTGCCCATAGTAGTATCCAGCAACAAGCATATACTGATAGCCAATAAAGAATAGGAAACGTGTCGAAATGGGGCATATCATTTTTCGGTAGCCAGCCGGGCCACCATACTATCATGAATCTGGGTTAGCGTTTCTGTCAGGCCAAAAGTCCAGTGCCAATTGGGATAGTGTGCTTTAAACTTGCTCAGGTCGGAGATGTACCAGATATGGTCGCCGGAGCGGTTGGTTTCGGAATAGCTATAGTTCATCTTGTTCCCCGAAATTTCTTCGCAGAGGGTAATGCCTTCGAGCATCGAGCAGTTGGCATACCGCCCACCACCGGCGTTATATACTTCGCCAGGACGTGGGTTCTGGTAAAAATGCCAGAACATGTTCACCAGGTCGTGGGCATGAATATTGTCGCGAACCTGCTTACCCTTGTACCCAAAAATGGTGTAAGCATTGCCCGTAATGGCGCACTTCATGAGGTAGCTCAAAAACCCGTGCAACTGCGCCCCGGAATGGTTGGGGCCGGTTAAACAGCCGCCCCGAAACACGGCAGTTTTCATGCCAAAATACCGACCATACTCCTGCACCATAATGTCGGCGGCTACTTTACTGGCCCCAAAAATAGAGTGCTTGGTATGGTCGAGGCTCATATACTCGTCGATGCCGTTTTTGAAATAGGCGTGGTTTTCGTCAATCTCCCAGCGGGTATCGGTTTCAACGAGGGGCAAAAAATTGGGGTTGTCCCCATAGACCTTATTGGTCGAGGTGAAGATAAAAACGGCCTCTGGGCAGTATTGCCGATTCATTTCCAGCATATTCAGTGTGCCGTTGGCGTTCACCGTAAAGTCGGTAAACGGCTCACGGGCGGCCCAGTCGTGGCTGGGCTGGGCGGCTGTATGTACAATCAGTTTAATATCTGTGCCATACTCCGCAAAGATGGGTGCCAACTGCGATACCTCGCGGATGTCGGCGGTGCGGTGGGTATAATTCGGATACGTATCAGTCAGGCGGTTACGGTTCCATTCAGTCGAGCCATCGGCCCCAAAGAAATACTGCCGCATGTTGTTGTCAATGCCAATAATGAGGTCGAACTTATCAGCGAAAAAAGCTACAGATTCGCTGCCAATCAGCCCGGCCGAGCCAGTAATGAGTGCAATATTCACAGTGGGAAAGCCCTGCGCGGGCTGGTTTGTCTTAGCAAAATACTATTGATGGGGCAAAGTAACGCAAAAAAATTATATAGCCCGCTCCGTTCCCTAAAGTCACAAAAAAAGCGATGCAGCAGCCTGCGCCACTGCATCGCTTTTTTTGTGACTTTAGCCTATGCTGTCAGTACTAACAACCTCATGACCAAAAATGACAACCTAATTAAGCCCCCTGATTGATGGTGCCCGTACCGAAGAGTTTTTCGCGGATTTTTTGCGTCCGTGCATCTAAATCGGGGTTGGGGGTATATTTGTATTTGCTCTGTACAGCCGCCGAATCTTTGCCGGGGCCATAGATATAGGTATCGCCTTCGCGCACATCGGCCTGACGGATGGTGTTGTACTTCTGATAATCGCAGGAGGCCAGCAAGCCCACAGCGGCCACTAACCCAACTATATTCAATGCACGCTTCATGATGCTATCGTCTTGATATTATGCCGCAAAGATAAGGGTTTGCGCGTAGCAGCAGATAGCCACTGCCTAGTTTTTTAAGTCTTCCAGTTCATCCCATACAAACTGCATCAACTCCCGGATGTGCTGGCGCGAAAAATCGAAAGGCACCTGGGCGGCTGCGTAAATGTCGCGGATAGGAGCCTTGTAGCCCAGGCGGAGCGCGTTTTTATACCCCTGCAACCCAGCCTCAGGGTCGCGCCGGTAGTTGCGCCACACGCCAATAGCCCCCAATTGTGCAATGCCATACTCGATGTAGTAGAAAGGTACTTCGTAGAGGTGCAACTGCTTTTGCCACAAGTACTCTTTGTAGTAGTTAAACCCACTCCAGTCGGTTAGGGTGTCGGTAAACTGCTCGTAGAGGCTAGTCCACTGTTCGCGCCGGTTGGCATCGGTATGGGTGGGGTGTTCGTAAATCCAGTGCTGAAACTTGTCGATGGTAGCTACCCAGGGCAAAGTTTCGACAATGGATTCGAGGTGTTGCCGCTTGGCCCGGCGCAGGTCGTTGGGATTCTCGAAAAACACATCCCAATGATCCATGCTCAGCAACTCCATGCTCATAGAGGCCAGTTCGGCCACTTCCATGGGCGGGTTCCGGAAGGCTTTCAGCGGTAACTCCCGCGTCAGAAACGAGTGAACGGCGTGGCCACCCTCGTGTACCATCGTCACCAGATCGCGCAGGCTGGAGGTGGCATTCATGAAAATAAAGGGTACACCAATCTCTTCGAGCGGATAATTGTAGCCGCCCGGAGCCTTTCCCTTACGCGATTCGAGGTCCAGATGCCCCATTGCCCGCATAATCCGGAGGTAGTTGCCCAACTCCTGGGTGGTATCCAGCCGGTTGAAGCAGGCGATGGTTTTGTTGAGGAGATCGTCGCCGGTAGCAAAGGGTTTTAGCGGGGGGAGGTTGTCGGGGTCTACCTTCGTATCCCAGGGGTGTAGCACACCAATGCCCAGACGGTCTTTCCGGTCTTGTGCCAGTTGGTTCAGCAGCGGCACAACAGCTTCGGCCACCGACTCGTGGAACGCAAAACAATCGGGGGGGGTATAATCAAACCGGCCCAGGGCGGCAAACATATAATCTCGGAAATTGGGAAATCCGGCATTAGTAGCTACTTGATGCCGCAGGCCACGCAGCCGATCGAAAAGGGTATCGAGGGCTTCATGATCCTGATACCGCCGGGCCTGAATGGCCCGCCAGGCCGTTTCGCGCACAGAACGCTCGGTGGCCAGCAGCCGGTCCGATGCCTGCGGCAAGGTGAGTTCCTGCCCGTCGAGGGTCACATTCATGGCTCCAATAATGGCTCCGTAGGTGCGCTCTTCGGTTTGGAGTTCGGTTTGCAGCGGAATGTTCTCTTCCCGGAAAATAGCAATGGCCTCGCGCATACCCCGACTCATAATGGCATACCCCGGCTCGGTTAATTGGCTCAGGTAGGGACTATCAACGGCTTGTTTGTCTAACTCATTACCCAGGGCAGTCATTTGCGGTTGAATCTCTTCGATGAAAAAATTCAGTTTCTCCACCAGGTCGGGGTTGCCCGTATCGCCCGTCATGCGGATATACCGCCAGGCAAAGTTTTCGGATAGGTACGATTCAAGTTCACTGCGGTCCAGCAACCACTGTTGTAGATCGTTGGCGTTTTGAATGGGGCGATGGAGCAGGTTATCATAAAAGGGCTGCACATCAGCCCACTGCTGCACATCGAATTCCTCGCCAATGAATCGGTGGGTAGGACGGTTCAGTACGTTGAGGGATTGGTCGATCATAAAGACAAGGTAGTATTTTTTCGGCGAGAACAGGCTATCAAAAACTTTTTTTTGGCAAATACTTGACATTACGAAATGCTTCGTATATGTTTGCTACGAAATCATTCGTAGATAAATGAATCATGAAGCCAACCGATGCCGAACTCGACATTCTGCAGGTGCTTTGGGCCAGCGGCCCCGCCACCGTGCGCCACGTGAACGACGCGCTGAATCAGCACCGAGACGTAGGGTACACCACCACGCTCAAGATCATGCAAATCATGCAGGATAAGGGCCTGCTGACCCGCACCGAGGCCAATCGCTCGCACGTTTATACCGCCACCGTGAGCGAAGAAGCCACCCAGCAAACCTTTACCGACCGCCTGGTCGAAACCGTATTTCGGGGGTCAGCCTCGAAACTGGTCATGCAGGCCCTGGGCCAGCACAAAGCCACCCGCGAAGAACTTGATCAGATCAAAGACTTACTGAATCGCCTGGGGAGTTAGGCGGCAGGTATCACGGACATAAAACATCTTCACTCTTTATGAATACACATCCTATTTTATCCGAATCAACCTTGCTGGCTTTGGGCTGGACACTCCTCCACGCCTTATGGCAGGGTTTTGCCTTGGTTTTACCCGTGGCGGTTACCCTGCATTGGCTGCGTCGGCGCGATAGCCGGGGGCGGTACGCGCTCGGTGTTGGCACCCTGCTCATGCAGGTACTGCTGTCGGTAGTAACGTTTAACTGGTATTATCAGCCTACTCTGGCACTGCCTGTGGCAACCCCCAGCCTACAAACCCTGCTGGTGCAGGCGCATTACCCAGCCCTCCATGTTGCCCTGCCCTGGTATGTGCAAATGCAGCAGTTTCTGAATGCTCACCTCACCGAAATTGTGGTGTGCTGGGCCATTGGCGTTTGCGTGTTTCTGGTGCGGCTGGTGGGCGGCTGGCTGTATATCCAGCAACTGAAAACAACAGCCTTTACCCCAACCACCAGGGTTTGGGCAGAACCGCTGGCTAAACTGCGCGAGAAACTGGCCATCCAGACTGCCGTTCAGGTGCGCGAGTCGGCACGAGTAGCCATGCCTGTGGTGATTGGGGCTATCCGACCTGTGCTACTGCTACCCATTGGCCTGGCCACGGGCCTCAGCCTGCGCGAGTTGGAGGCCGTATTGGCCCACGAGTTGGCGCACATTAAACGCCACGACTATGCAGTCAATCTACTGCAATCGGTGGTCGAGGTGGTTTATTTCTTCCACCCGGCCCTGTGGTGGCTCTCGGCGCGGGTGCGCGAAGAGCGCGAAAACTGTTGCGACGATCTGGCGGTGCAGGCCTGTGGGGATGCCCGTGCCTTAGCCGCTGCCCTGGCCCGCGTTGAAGAGTTTAGTCAGGCACAGCCCGTGCTGGCTATGGCGTTTGCCTCCCGGCGGGAGCAATTACTGAACCGTGTTCGGCGGATGCTGGGCATGGCGGGTGGGCCAGTGGTGTCAAACGCCCATCTGGCCCTGCTCACAGTAGCCACGGTGCTGCTGGTGAGTGTCTCGGTCTATGCTGTGCAGCGGCATGAGGATACTCCTAAAAAGAGTCGGTTGACAAAGCAGGTAAGTACACATAAACCTACTGAATTAAGGCTAATACCGGCCCAGTTTTCCATTCTTAATGAGAGACAGATTACAGGCGAAGTCGAACTTGCTGACTCGATAAAAACGCCAACGGGTTGGGTTAAATCAGATGTTATCGCGCTGAAGTCATTGCGGAATATGCTCGATTCAATGCAGAAAGCAGACCCTTCTTTTTCCTGGCAATCCATTTCGGTAAAGCAGGATACAACCATCAATGGCGTAGTAGTCAATAGCCGCGTTGACATGAAAAACAATGCCGACCGCGACCGGCAGCAGGCCGTTCATCAGCGGCAGATAGACAGCCTGAATCAGATTATGGCGCAGAAGCAGGTAAAAATTAGTGCCATCCAGAGTCAGATAGAGCGGATGCGTTTCCCTACCGAAGAGATGGAGCGGAAAATGGAGGTACTGAATTGGCGGAAAGATAAACTGATGCAGCAGCGGGATGCTCTGCTTGAAAAGCACCGGCAGTTGCTGTACGGCAATGACGGAAAGATCAAGCGCAGCACGGTCGAGACGGAGAAGCAACTCGAAGCCCTTGAACCCGAGATCAAAAAATTCGAGACGGGGGCCGAAGAATTGACCAAGGAAATGGATGCCTATAAAGAGAAGCAATTACAGGCCCGCCAGCCCATGGAAAAACTCGAACGTGAAGCCCGCCAGTTGGAAGAAGAAATGGGGCACCTCTCGGAACAGATGGGTAAACACGGCGAAGAAATGGGGCACCTCTCGGAAGACATGGCTGAACTGAGCGACTTAGACGTGATGATCGCCCCAGAGCGACCCAGGCATATTCGGGGTTCGGTTCGGGTACCCCGCCTGGCCCGGCCCCCGCGCCCCAATGTGCTGGTAACCCCCCCGGCTCCGCCCGTTTCCCCTCCGGCTCCGGCCATTGCTCCCCGCCCCGTACCGGCTCCTCGGTCTGTTATAACGCCAAAAGCAGCCACCGCGCCGAAACCGAGGTAGTACAGTAAGCAGTAGTTTGTCATTCCGGGAAACGAGGAACCTTTGCCTCTATTTATCAGAAAGGTTCCTCGTTTCCCGGAGTGCCAAACTACTACTGACAAGTCTAGTCAATCTCAATCACTACACCACTCCCCACCGGGTGCGCCACGCAGGTAAGCAGGTAGCCTGCTTTCAACTCGGCATCGGTTAGGCCATCTTCTTCGTCGAGGGTTACTTTGCCCGATACGCATTTTCCCAAACAAGCAGTACACATGCCTGCCTGACAGGAGTAAGGCAGGTCGATGTCGAGGTCGAGGGCAGCTTCCAGAATGGTTTGGTGGGGGCCAACGGCAAATTTGTATTCGGTGCCCTCATACAGTACGGTCACTTCGGGCGTACCACTCCCTTCGCCTTCCGGCTCTTCAGTCACTTCGCCCACATGCGTTTCAGCGGGGGCGGTCAGGAAACTCTCTTTATGCACCCGCTCGCTGGTAACGCCCAGCACGGCTAAGGCTCTACGGGTTTCGTCCATCAGCCCATCGGGTCCGCAGAGGTAAAAATCGGCACCCTGCAATTCGGTTATCGGCACGTTTTCGAGCAGGCGGGTCAGTGTATGCTGGTTCACCCGACCCGTCAACCCAGTCCAGTTGGCCGTCGGCTGGCTCAGCACATGGGTAATCTGAAGCCGCTTGGCATAGACCTGCGCCATCGCATCGAGGTGCTGTTTGTAAATAATGCTGTTTTCAGTACGGTTGCCGTAAATCAGCCAGATTCGGCTGTTTGGCTCTACGTGCAATATCGATTTCAGCATCGAAAACAGGGGGGTAATGCCGCTGCCCGCGCCAATGAGTACAATGAGTCGGTGGTTATTGGGGTCGAGCCTGGGCACAAAGTTGCCCATCGGCTCCAGGCTCTCGATAATACTATCGGCCTTTACCTTGTCGGCGAGGTAATTGGAGGCCAGCCCACCCGGCAGGCGTTTCACCGTAACCGATAAGGAGGCATCGACATGGGGCGAACTCGACATGGAATAAGATCGGCGGATTTTTTGGCCGTTCACGTTCAGTAAAAAAGTCAGAAACTGACCGGGCTGGTAGCGAATCACTTCGCTGAGGGGGTGCCAGAAGGTAATGGTAAGCGCGTCCGGGGTTTCGGGCGTAACGTCTTTAACTTTCAGAAAATAGCGATTGGCCATGAAGATAAGCGTGTATGCTAGCGGGTGTTAACGATGGTATTCGACCAGGGCATTGATAGGAGCGGGTAAAATTTGCCCAATCAAATACCCCTGCTCCTGCCCTACCCGGCGCAGGATGTCCTGAAAATAAAACGCCACCGACCCAACAAAGTTCACCACGGGCATATTGCCAGGTGCTACCCGGCTGACGTATAGCCGCAAAAAATTGCTCAGCGACTGGCTTACCAGGTTCTGAACAAACGGGTGTTGACTATGTTGGCTCAGAAATGGCGCGAACCGGGCAAAGTACCGATTTGGGAAAGGTTGATGGTAGGCGTTATCCAGTACAGTGAGCCGGTCGAGGGGGTATGCCTGGGCAAAGGCTTCGGCTAGATCGGGCGGGAGTTGCTGATGCAGATAAGCCAGCACTACCTGCTTGCCCAAATGTCCGCCACTGCCTTCGTCACCCAGCCAGAAACCGAGCGAGTAGCCAGGACTGCTGATGGTTTGTCCATTGTATAACGCAGCATTCGAGCCAGTACCCAGAATACAGGCCACCCCCGGCTCATGCCCGCAGGCGGCACGGGCGGCACCCAGCATATCGCTTTGTACGTCAATGGCAATGGCCTGGGGTAGCACGGCTTGCAGGGCGTTGGCTACGGTAGCACAGGTCTCGGCGTTGGCGCAGCCCGCCCCGTAAAAAAAAACCTCATGCACCACGGCCCCATGCAGGGCAGAAACGAGCTGCTCGCTCAACGTTTTGGTAATAGTTGGCGTATCCTGATAATACGGGTTTAGTCCGTCGGTGCGGATAGCCTGAACCTGGCTCGTTTGGTCAATCAACCGCCATTCGGTTTTAGTAGAGCCACTGTCGGCAATAAGGATCATGTAAGTCGATGACAATTAAATGAGTCTTCCTACGGCCCGGAAGCGGCTAAAAACTTGATCGGTATGGGGGGCATCGGGGAGTTCGTCGGTGAGGTCTTGCCCGGCCCAATGCTCGTAATGTTTGCCGGAACGCCATAAGCGCGAGGGCGATACATCGTAAATGACTCCCCGATAGGCGCACCAAATATCGGGGCGATCCTGCCCGTTGCGCAGAGCTAACTGCATTTTGGTGTACGTAGGTAACAAGGCGGAGTCGGTTGACAACATATTAACTAGTGAAGCGTTTTTTTAGTGTCTGTGGGGCTGCTATTTGCAGATGACCACAAAAATACTGTAACTTTAGCCCCATCTGTATAGCATACCTGATTTTATGAAGACGACATCGCGCATTCTTCTTTTCTCGTTTCTGGTACTGACGGCCCTAACGTATGGCTGCAAAAAGAAAGTAGCCCCCGTTTCGGAGCGCATCGCCAAGGCCTGGACGGCCCGGATTGTGGAGGAGAACGGCACCTCTGTGTATAACAAAACTGGCGCGAACAATGCCAAGCCCGGGTATTCTAACTTCAAGCTGGACCTCAGCACAGCTACCGTCACCTTCCGGGATGTAGATGGATCAACTACTACCTTTACGGGTCAATGGTCGGTGCCAAATGACAACACCTTGGTATTGACTAATCTAACCCCACAACCAACCGGCACGGGCGGCACTATTACCTTTACCATCAATTCATTGAGCGACACCGAACTGGTCATTACCCGCACGTCTACCAGCCTGAAAACAGGCACTGCCAATAATAAATATACGCTCTCGAATCCGTAAGGTATTCCGGACTTTAGTCTGACCTGATCGAGAAGCAAACCGGACTGAAGTCCGGGATACCTAGACTCTAGCCGTTCCGAACTAATCTCGGAACGGCTTTTTCATGGATACCGAATCCGACATAAACCATTCTTGCCCAATATTCATTGTACATTATACATTGCTCATTACGTATGACTCCTCTCTCTTCTCTTGGCGAAATCGCGCTGATCGACCGCATTCAGCAGGCTACTGCCGCCACTGTGCAGCCCGGTACGATTCGTGCCATTGGCGACGATGCCGCCGTGTTTGCCCTCATTGATACCCACTACGGCCTGATCTCCACCGATTTGTTACTCGAAGGCGTTCACTTCGACCTGACCTATGTGCCGCTCAAGCACCTGGGGTTTAAGGCCATAGCCGTCAATGTGTCGGATATTGCGGCTATGAACGGCTTGCCCACGCAGGTAACCGTCAGTTTAGGATTAAGCAGCCGGTTTACGGTTGAGGCTGTCGATGAGTTATATGCCGGTATCCGGGCTGCCTGCGAAGCCTATGGTGTTGATCTGGTGGGGGGCGATACGAGCAGTTCACGGGCGGGACTAGTCATATCGGTGACAGCCCTGGGGCAGGTTGCCAAAGACCAGATTGCTTACCGCAACACCGCCCAACCCAACGATGTGCTGTGCGTCACCGGCGATTTAGGGGCCGCCTACCTGGGCCTGCAACTGCTTGAACGCGAAAAGCAGGAGTTTCTGGCCAACCCTGATATGCAGCCGAACCTCTCGGAAGAGCGGGCTTACCTGGTGCAACGGCAACTCCGCCCTGATGCCCGCACCGACATTGTGCATGAATTACGCGACCTGGGGGTGTTGCCCACGGCCATGATCGACATATCCGACGGATTGGCCTCGGAGTTGTTACACCTCTGCACACAGTCGAAAACGGGCGCGGTCATTTTCGACGATAATATCCCGATTGACGACCAGACTTATCTGGCTGCCGACGAGTTCAGCATCAGCCCCCTGACGGCGGCTTTGAACGGGGGCGAAGACTACGAACTGCTGTTTACCGTGCACCCCGCTGAGTTTGAGAAATTGAAAAACCATGCCCGTATTACCGCCATTGGCTACCTCACCGCCGATCCCAGCCAGGTAATGCTGGCTACCAAAGCCGGGCAGCAAACGCCCATCAACGCGCAGGGCTGGCGCAGTTTTTAGTTATCTTGGCCGGATAATAGTGCTTAATCCCTATCTGATGAAATCTATTTTAGCCTGCCTGCTCATTAGCCTGACGGTTCTGAATACCCTGGCTCAACAGCAGCCGTTGCCTACGCTCAAGACCCGCAGCAATAGCCTGATTATGTATTTAGCGGGACAGCGGGATATGTTTAATGGAGTTAATGAGTTGCCAAAATCATTCTCGTATGACTTGGGACTTGACCAGGAAACCACCCCTTTCATCCTGGTATCTGAAACGGATTCAGTGGCGATGACAGTGCGGTATGGCCTTCCAACCAATTTTCGGATTATTCGGCAGGCAAAAGGCGATACCGTTCTCTGCGAGTTTACCAGCCATAAGCAGGTTAAAGCGGCCACCTTCTCTGACGCCTATAAGCAGCTAAATGAGGGTAAAACAAGTATCGACATTCCCGAAGTGTACGAACTGGTCAATGTGGTTTTTGCGCTAACGGACTATGGCAAAACGGAAGCTATTTATAAAGACAGTCCGTA